>CALKXZ010000279.1 GCA_938003775.1 uncultured Granulosicoccus sp.
AGCGTTATAACCAGTGCAAGGCCTGCCATATTCATCCACAAATGACTCGGACCGAGGTGAACAAAGTTACCGGTGAGCAATAACCACCACTGACCAGCATTGATATCTGAACGTTCGAAACGCAGCACTGTATCGAGGCCCGTGTATTGCAGGACGATACACAGTAAAGCCGTGACTAGAGCGAGCCAGTGAGTGGGTGAGCGGGCCAGTTTGTTAAGTGATTGAATCATTCGTCAGGCGTTGAGTCTTACGTGCGGTGCTATCCTCATGGCAAACAGCTGTTACTGACCTATTCGCTGATTGCCTCGCGAGTGATGAGTTTCGGGCTGAAGTGCCGTGTAGGCCAAACCGATTAATTGTTGAGAATACGGGAGAAGTAGTCCTTATGGGCAAACAGAAATATTCAATCCAGTTGGGGACCCAGTCGGGGACCCCATCAGGAATCCAAGTACAGGCACACTTGCCGCGTCCAGTGCCTGTGCCGGTAGCCACAACTGGGAGCGTTATAGCCAGACCGTTGAGACAAATGATACACAGTAGACAACAAGACGGTTTTACCCTGATCGAAATCATGGTGGTGGTTGCGATTATCGCGATATTAGGCGCAACGGTTGTGCCATTGATCATGGATCGACCTAACGAGGCGCGTGTGGTTCGTGCTAAAAACGATATCGCCTCATACTCATCAGCTCTGGAACTGTACCGGCTAGACAATTTTAATTACCCGTCTACCGAGCAGGGATTAGAGGCGCTGGTTACCAAACCTTCAGGCGATCCTGAGCCTGCCAACTGGAATGCCAGTGGCTATGTCAAAAAGCTCAACTCGGATCCCTGGGGTCGAGAATATCTATACGAAAGTGAAGACGGCAATTTCGAAATAATCTCATTAGGCAGCGATGGTGCTGAGGGTGGTGAAAATTTTGATGCTGATATCAGCAGCCTCGACGCCGAGTAGTGATCCGTTCGTGTCCGCATCCCACCAGAGACTCGAGAGGCTTTACGCTGATCGAGCTGCTGGTCACCGTTACCATTATTTCGATTCTGGTGGGCGCTGTTGTGATCAGTATCGATTTTCGCAACGTTGGTAAAGGCGTTCGCGAAACAGCTCAACGTACCGGCTTACTAATGGGACTTGCTGCTGACCAGGCCGTGTACTCCAGACAACAGTTCGGTATCCGGTTTCATCCAGAGTCGTACGAGTTCTATGTGCTGAGCGAAAACGACGAGGGCGAGTCGAGCTGGGAAATTTTTGAAGACAATCAACTGCGCTTTAGTCAAAACAGTATCGCCACCGAGTTCGAGGTTGATATCTCTGGCTTGCCGATAGTGCTTGAAGAGTTGGCTGAAGAGATAAAGGATGCCACGGATGAGAACCCGCTGAAGCCGCATATTATCTTTCTATCTAATGGCGAGATCATTCCTGATTTTCGAATCCGTATCAGTGATAGCCAGCAGGAGTTTCGGTACGAAGTTGCGTCCGGCGAGGTGTTGCCGATAACCGTCGAACAAATGGAAGGCTCATGAGAACAGCGTCTCATAGAGTGCAATCACACGGATTCACACTGATTGAAGTGCTGGTGGCCATGACGATTATCGCCGTCGGCGTGTCAGCACTGGTGGCCTCAGCAGGGTCCAGCGCGTGGCGAGCAGATTACCTGCGTGAACGTGAATTCGGCCGATGGGTGGCCACAAACGAACTAACGCTTTTGCAAACAGTACCTGCATGGCCTGATGTCGGCACCAAGAACACAGAGGTGGAAATGGGGCAATTTCTGTGGTTTGTTAGCACGCGCACGCAGGCCGTGGCCGATCCGGATCTGCGCCGGATTGATGTTGAGGTGCGTCAGGATAAAGATGCTGACAGCTATATCTATAGAGTGACAGGCTTTGTCGGCAACCCTGAGATTCGGCAATGATGCACTTTCATGGTATATCGTCACAGGTGTGTTCGGCCCGTATGCGCACATCTGTTGAGCAGAAAGGCTTCACACTGATCGAACTGCTGGTTGCCATGTTTCTGCTGGCTATTCTGGGTACAGCAGGGTTCCAGATGCTGTTTCAGATAACGGCCACGCGTGACAGAATTGATGCGCAATCAGTTCGCCTGAGCGAACTACAGAGAACCTTCTACTGGTTGGCGGAAGATGTCACACAAATTGCCGACAGGCCCGTGCGCTCGGCAGTCGATTTGGAGCTGACCCCACTGCAGTTCAACTTACAAGGAGAGAACTTGTTCGAGTTCACTCGGGCTGGCTGGGCTAACCCAGCAGCAGATGTATCACCAGCCCGCTCCAATTTGCAACGAGTGGCGTACGGACTGGAAGGTGACAAACTGATCCGGCAGTACTGGTACCACCTAGATCCGGTAGACGAGGCGCCCTCGCGTCGGCGTCAACTGCTCAAAGGTGTGGATTCTCTGTCATTTCGATTCATGGACCCAGAAGGTGAGTGGCAGGAGAGCTGGCCACCTACCGATGTTGAAGACCCCGGTATGCCCATTGCCATAGAGTTCAACCTTGAGTTGGAAGACTATGGGGAAGTGACTCGTGTATTCGCACCGCCGGGATGAACATGACTAACATTTCTCCACATCGCGAACGAGGCGTGGCCATTATTACGGCCATACTGCTTATTGCGCTGGGTACGATCACTATGGTCGCCATAACCAGTCGTCAAAATCTTGACATGCAGCGCGAGCGTAACGAAGGCATCATCCAGCAGGCCAGAGCCTTTGGTATCAGTGGTGAACGCTTTGCCGCAGCGCTGTTGTATCGTGATTTTCAAGCTGCATTGCGCGCCAACTCTGATTCTCTGGACGATGACTGGGCGCAGACTATCCCGCCCATTCCGATCGACAATGCCTCGATACAGGGCTGTATCGTGGACATGCAGGGTCGCTTCAACATCAATAATCTGGTGGATTTAGACGGTGCAGTGGTGCCCTTCTACGTCACGCAGCTCAAGCGACTGCTGATTGAATTGAACATCGATGAAACCAAGGCTGATTCGATAATCGACTGGGTTGACTCCGATGTGAATGCCACCATCCCTGACGGTGCTGAAGATGACTACTACACTGGTCTGGAGTCTGGTTACAAAGCAGCCAATCGGCCGATGGTCAGTGTTAGCGAGTTACAGTTGGTTAAGGGATTCAGCAGCGCTGTGGCAGCCGAGTCCGAGGACTACGAACTGTTGCTGCCACATATTGCCGCATTACCTATCGATAATGGTGCGACACCTGTCAACGTCAATACTGCGACGCCAGAAGTGTTAGCCTCGCTGTCCGATGAGGTCAAACCCCTCGCGGCCGATCTGTCACGTTGGGATACGGGGGCGTATGAGGATTACCCTGAATGCGAGGATATTTTTGATTTGTCGGCAGATGATGGTCCGGATACGTTAGTAGCAGATCGGGATCTGCAGCCATATGAAGATATAGAAGCATTTAGAGCAGAAGTTGTCGTGACCAACCCTGATGATCCAATCGCGACTCAGTCTGGCATTTTTGACGTTAAATCAAGTTACTTCCAGGTTCGTATTGATGTCGAGGCTGAAGGTATAAAATTATCCCAGTACACGCTGTTGGAGCGCGACGGCGAAGGCAAGACCCGGGTACTTCACCGCTCCCGCGATACGCTTTAGTTAACCAGAGAAATTCCGTGTCCAAACACGTCATCATATATATGCCCCTGGTGGGAGAAGATACAGTTCAGTGGGCTGTGTCTGACGATAACGGTAGATTAACGTCGGGTGTGAGTATCAATACGCTCAGTGAAGTGGCGTCTCGTGTAGAGGGGCGACGTGTCACCTTGGTGTTGCCGGCCGATGATGTACTGCTGGCAGAAACAGTCATTCCCGGTGGTTCATTGGCAAGAGCGCAGCAAGCCATTCCCTTTGCATTGGAAGAACAGGTTGCTGATGATGTGGACTCGCTGCATTTTGCGCTGGGCAGCAAAGGACGGGATGACAATTACCCGGTTGCGGTAATTGGCCGACAAGTCATGGACGCCGTCACTGCGCAGTGCCAAGAGGCTGGACTCCGACCCACTCAGATAGTCCCCGAAACACTGGCATTGCCACAGCTTGAAGGCAGCAGCCCTGACATCCGTGCTTGGACGGCATTACTCGATGAGGACCAGGCCGTGGTGCGCTTAGGGGGTCACAAGGGATTTGCAACCGATCCTGGCATGGCCGGCATCATGCTCGAAGGCGCACGTGCCGAACTCACCGACGACGTTATTGCCTCGTTGGTTATTTTTCGCACCGATACTGCAGGGACATTGAACGTACCAGAGAGTGTCGAGTTAGAGATGCGTCCGTGCGATCATCGCTTGGCACTGTATGCCAGCGGCTTGTCAACTTCGACGCATATCAATCTGCTACAGGGCGACTACAATCCTAAGAAGAACTTTGATCGTACTTGGAAGCCGTGGCGTTGGAGCATGGCGTTAGCTGCCTGTCTGTGCGCCGTTTTGTTGGTGGGTCAGTGGCTGGATGTTCGACAACTTGATCGTCAAGAAGCGGTGCTAGATGCGCAGATCAGTGATGCCTTTTCTCAAGCACTGCCCGATACGCGAATGCAGCGTCCAAAACGACAGATTCAATCAGCGCTGAGCAAACTGGAGAATGGCAACGCCGATGGTTTCACCAGTCGCTTGTCTCAGATTGCGGCCAGTCTGGCCACGCAACCACAAACCAATATTAAAACGATCGGGTATCGCAATGGCCGTTTCGATCTTGATCTGAATACCGACGATGTGCCGACTTTGGATGCGTTGAAGTCCGAGCTAACCAAGCGCGGATCTCTCGCATTGAGTGTGCAATCGACCAACCGTGACGGCAGTGGCCTGCGTGGTCGTGTACGCATTGAATGAAAAAGGTATAGATAACGCATGAAAGACTGGTATCTCAGGCAATCACCACGCGACCGTGTCATCGTCATTGCACTCGCGGTCGTGTGCGCTGCCGGTTTGCTG
>CALKXZ010000280.1 GCA_938003775.1 uncultured Granulosicoccus sp.
GTGTCGCGGCGCTGACTAGCGCAGTGTCAAACACCCGAACGATTACATCTGAGCCTCGCTACGGCGAGACCATACCAGTGAACACCCCCACTAACATTCACGCACTGCTTGAATTCGAGCAGGGTGCGACCATCACACTATCGAGCAGTTGGGACGTCTGGGCCCATCGACATGCCAATATGGAACTGTATGGTGCTAAAGGTAGTTTGTTTGTACCGGATCCAAATTTCTTTGGCGGCATGCTCGAAATGGCAGACGAGAGTGGCTTGATCAATCCTGTAACCCCCTGGGATCACCCGTTTGGCCGACCCAATCAAGTGCATAACAACCTTGGTTGGGTCAGTAACTACCGCACGGCAGGTCTTGCCGACATGGTCGACGCCCTGCACACCGGCAGAGCGCACCGCTGTTCGCTTGAACTGGCGATACACGCGGTTGATGTGATGGGCTCAATTCTGCGTTCTGGTGAGAGCGGTAACTTCGAACAGATTGCAACGCGCTGCGATAGACCGGAACCATTGACACCGGAAGCCGCAGCGGCATTGATGGTTTGAACATAAAGGTTTAATGGTCTGCCCGCGAATGTCGCGGGCAATGCAACCGTTGAATAGCGCAGTTAACGATCAGTTGTTGGTCACGCAGAAAGGTTTTCCGGCTCAAGAAATCCACCCGATTGGCGCGCCCACAGCTGGGCATATAGCCCATTACCGGCAGCCAACTGAGCATGGGTACCCTGCTCTATAACAGCTCCCGCGTCCATGACAATCAAACGATCCATCGCCGCAATAGTCGACAGACGATGTGCAATAGCGATAACCGTCTTGCCGTGCATCAGCGCGCTGAGATTTTCCTGAATAGCAGCTTCCACTTCACTGTCGAGCGCTGATGTGGCCTCATCAAGTACCAGTATAGGGGCATCTTTCAGGAACATACGGGCTATAGCCAGACGCTGTCGCTGACCACCAGAGAGTTTTACACCACGTTCACCAACCTGTGCATCGTAGGCCTTACGACCTGCACTATCTTCTAGCCCCTGAATAAATTGATGCGCGTTGGCCCGCTCTGCGGCTGCTATAACGGTCTCTAGTGTTGCATCGCGCCGCCCATAGGCAATATTGTCAAACACAGAGCGATGCAGTAACGATGTATCTTGAGTAACTACGCCGATATGTCGACGCAGGCTCTCCTGTTTGACCTGGCATATGTCTGTACCATCGATCAGAATTTGCCCTCCTTCGACATCGTAAAGCCTTAACAGTAGGTTGGTCAACGTGGTTTTCCCGGCCCCTGAACGACCGACTAAACCAATTTTTTCACCACCGGCAATATCCAGATTTAATGATTCAATAGCACCGGTTTCCTTACCATAGTGAAAGCGCACTGCCTTAAAGTTAATCTGTCCAGTGGGCACCGGTAAGTCAATGGCATCAGGCTTATCTTGAATGTCACGACGGGTTGAGAGCATGCGCATGCCATCATAGATAATGCCAACACTTTCAAACAGACCAGACAATTCCCACATGATCCAGTTGGACATGCCCTGCATGCGCAAAACCAGGCCAATACCGACGGCTAGAGCTCCAACGCCCAATTGACCATTGATCCACAACCAGACACCCGCTGAGCCAACTGAGAAAAGCAGCATTGCATTGAGTAAATCTAAGCAGACGTTGAGCCCTGTCACCAGACGAAACTGAGGATAAACCGTGCCCAAGAAATGTTGCATACTGCGCTTCGCATAGGCGGCCTCGTGCCCAGCATGGGCAAATAGCTTGACCGTCATGATGTTGGTGTAACTGTCCACCACTCGACCAGTCATTTCAGAGCGCGCATGAGCCTGGCGTCGCGACACTTTTTTGAGCTTGGGTAGAAAGTAATACAGCATGGCGACGTACAGCACCAACCAAATAACAAAGGGCAGCACCATCCAGAAACTAAAAGAACCAACCAGAAACATCGCGCCAATAAAATAGACACCCACGTAAACCAGCACATCGAGCACCTTCAGCACCACATCTCGAATGGCCAGAGAGGTCTGCATGACCTTGGTTGCCACTCGCCCAGCGAATTCGTCTTGATAGAAAGAATAGCTCTGACCTAGCATCCACCGGTGCGCCTTCCATCGGACAGTCATGACAAAATTACCAAAAATCGCCTGGTGCAGCAGTAAAGACTGGACCAAACCTGCCAGAGGCAGCAGCACTAAAATAACCAGCGCCATAAACATCAATTGCGATGTTTCCTGAGCAAGCAATGTGTCTGGAGTGCGGTTACCCAGCCAGTCAACCAAGTTGCCCAGAAAGCTGAAAAGACTGATTTCGAGCAGGGAAATCACGCCAGAAAACAGCGCCATTAACAGTAACCATAGCCACGAGCTTTTAACGAAATACCACAAAAATGGCAGAAACCGCTCAGGGGGTCGTTCTGGTTCCTCGGCTGGAAACGCCGGAATACGCCGCTCGAAATAGCTTAACAGCGAGTCTATGACCTTCATAAGCTTAGGGACTGGCGCCAGGTGAGGTGGTTAGAGTGCAACTAGTAGCTGACTAAGGCTGTTGATATTCTGCCAGACAAACCAGAACGTATAGAATACACATGCGGCAATCAGAGAACTCATGATACCCGTAATAGGTTTTGCCAGCCAACCCAGCAAACCGGTCGCTGCAATGAATATCATCAACGCAACGGTCGCACATGAGGTACCGATATTACGAACACCGCTAACCTGTTTCAATAGCTCAGGCGGAAGCGAATCAATGCCTGCCAACTCAATACTCAGGCGAACATCAACATACAGCGCTACCAAGAATAACAGTGAGGAGATCAGAAACAACAGAAAAACCAACTGTGCAATACGGCTACGCAGCCCAAAACGCAGTACGTGTGCAGCCACGGACAGGGAGAAGCCAGACATCAGTCCGCTAATAAAAGCGACCTGCCCTGTTTGGAGTTCCAATAGTTCACGCATGAGAGAATTAATGATTAAGCCAACTCGTGACGCGCCAGTATACGGTAGCTTCACGCAATGAAATACAGTCTTCGCTGGCGCAGCTGGTTACAGGCAATGGTGCAGCCTGAGCCTAACCCTGCGCTGGAAGCAGCCTTACAGCAACACCGCGCGTCACTGCCAGTATTGTGGTTATTGGGCAAGACCGGCGCGGGCAAGTCTTCCATCATACAGCGACTAACCGGCGACACACGCGTGCAGATCGGTAATGGCTATGCTCCTTGCACCGGTTCAGCTAGGTTTTACGATCACCCGAGTAGCGCACCAGTATTACGCTTTCTGGAAACACGCGGGCTGGGTGAAGCGCAATATGATCCAGCCGTGGACCTCGCAGCGGCTCGTGGTGGTAGCCATGCGCTGTTAATTGTTACGCGGGTGGATGACCCAGCTCAAACGGTGTTGGTCAATGCATTGCGCTCTCTGAAGCTTGCCAGTAACGATCTAACCATATTGCATATCCACACCGCATTACACACCTTATCAGCCAATGAATTACCGCGGGCAACGGCTTTTAATTCGGCACAAATAGATAAAGCGCTTAGCCGGCACGTACCAACGGTGAGCATCGACTTCACGGCACCCGAGGATGGCTTTGCCAACCCAGACTTAGGGCTGGATGACTTACGAGAATCTATTCTCGAATTAGTACCAGAATTAACACGGGTACTTGCTCGTCAAGAAGGTCGTGATCAGGAAGAGTCTGTCTATTTGTCGCATCGACGTGACATCATCGGCTACGCCAGTGCTGCCGCAGCCTCTGATATCCTGCCGGTTATCGGACTCATAGCGGTTCCCAGCCTCCAGGGAAAAATGCTTTACACCTTGGCGGGGCGCTACGGAATAGCCTGGGACAAGCGAGTAGCCACTGAATTCGTCGCAGCACTTGGCAGTGGATTTCTGTACCGCTATGCGATCTCTCTGGGAGGTCGGCAACTCAGCCGGCTCATACCCGTCTACGGACAAACCGTTGGGACCGCCACCACCGCCAGTTTGAGTTTTGCCAGCACCTATGCGCTGGGGCGCGCAGCGTGTCTTTATATGTACCGGCGCAAGCACCGGCAGGTTATGGCGCCAGAAAGCTTACGGGAGACGTTCAAACAAGCGCTCAAGGAACAAAAGACGCGATGAAACTCATGCACTTTTTCAAAGATACCGCTAGAAGTGCCGTGTGGTATGTGGTGTTGGTCGTGCTAGTACCACTAGGCAGTTTGAGTCTATTGGGCTTGTTCTATTTGTGGGAGAAGCACTACTTGCTACCCACGCTCGCTCTATGGCTGCTGCTCACCTTAGCGGGTTACGCTGCATTCATTCTGTGGCCAGCACGTCGCACCTTGCGCTTGGCAGAAATACCCGATGACCCGCACCACGGGCACACCTTGGATAAACAGTTACCCGAGCAACTGCCCGAAGGAGCCGACTGGACCGCACAGGATCGGACAATTTGGCAACACGCCTGCGCGCAAATAGACGCAACGCTTACCACTGATTCGGACTGGGACATGCTGCCTCGAACATCCCTGAACCTACTCTCAGAAATTTCCGCCAGGTACAATCAGCCACCGGATAAAGCCCGGCATTCCGCACACCTTGAGTACAAATTTACGCTGCCCGAAGCCTTACTGGTGCTCTCTGTTGCCAGCACCCGCTATCGCGATATCGTACTAAGCCATGTACCGTTTGCGGACACTGTGACTGTATCGACCCTGCTCTCTTTATACGGTAAACAACACAGCATTAAAACTGGACTCACCTGGTTTAATAATGTGCGCCGAATACTTCGCTTGAGTAACCCAATGGCCGCTGCGCTGGCAGAACTGCGTGATCAGTTTACGAATCGTGTATTCACACACTTGAGCATCAGTGTGCAGCGCGACCTGAAACGTCTACTGTTACAAGAAGTTGCACAAGTGGGCATAGAGCTATATAGCGGCAGGCTAAAAAGCTCAACTGCCGAGCTACAGAAATATCAAAGCGCCGTCTATCACGATGATTTGCAGCGCCTACCTTTGCCGCTTGAACCCTTACGCATCGTACTCATCGGCCAGGCTAATGCTGGCAAGTCTTCCCTTATCAACGCACTGAGTCGGTCGCAACACCCATCGCAACAGCAATCGTTACGTGCCGAGGTCGACCCATTACCCACGACAGAGACAACAACCACACACGTATTGCAGCTAAGCACATCCACTGAGGTTCATTTGATTGATACCCAAGGCATTGATAGTGAAGGTCAACATACCAATGAGGTTGTTGCGCAGGCAGCGAACGCAGATCTCATCATGTTGGTAGTTCGCGCAACACAGCCCGCTCGAGCTGCGGATCAACAGGTAGTGAGTGCGCTGGACAATAGCTTTTGCGCCCTGCCACAACGACGCCGCCCACCACGGCTACTGGTCATGACGCATGTCGATCAACTCTCGCCAAAAAATCAATGGGCTCCACCGTACGATTTGAACAGTAGCGATCCAAAGGCTCTTAACGTGGCGAACGCACTCGATAGCTGCCTTGCTCAAATGGAGTTGTCAAAAGACACAGCAGCCATACCGGTTTGCCTGTCAGCAGAAAAAGAACCCTACAACGTGGACGCGGTCATCGCGCAACTAATGGCATTGCAAGATTCGGCAACGCTGGCTCAGATGAATCGCAGGCGATTGGAGCGCAGTGGCCAGAGTATCGGTTGGTCAGAGCGTTGGAGTCAATTTCAGAAACTGGGTCAAGTCATGGGTCGCGCTGTCATCAGTACAGCTCGCCGTGACCAGGATGCTAATCCAGATTAGGGGCAGGTGGCAGCGGTGATGCGGAATCGTTTATATGGTTCGTGATGTTAGTGAAGAAAATGGTGCTGATAGCCATGGTCAGATCCACCAGATTCTGGTCGCTTAAACCGGCATTCCGAGCCTCGCTCAACAAATCCTCGTCAAGCTTTCCTGGTGTGCGAAAAAGCTGTGATGCAAGTGCCAGCAGCGCATCCAGACGTGTTTCTCCTGTGCTCTGGCCTTGGCGAATACGCGATTGCAATGTACGGTCAAGGCCAGCTTGACCGGCTTTAAAGCTGTGTATCGACAGGCAATAGTCACATTGGGTTTGCTCACTCACCCACAGCTTGATCGCCTCAAGTTCACGCACCTCCAGCGAGCCTTCACGCAAACTGGCCTCCATGTATAAATACGCACGCAATGCCGGTTCGCTGTTGGCAAACTGCAAATAAACATCTGCTAGGCGACCTTTCATGCGCGCAGGTTCAAGCGCCTGCAATGTGGCAGGTTGTAATTCAGATTCGGGTCGGCTGGTCAGTCGGGACACGGTATGATCAGGGTCTCTGTTGTCGAATGCCATTATGCCTGATTCCGCGCACGCACTCTTGCACTCCCTGCTGTCACGCCTGCTGGCCATGTGGGTTAAGCCCACGGTGTTACCAGCTGATCCTGCCGTATTGATCAACCCGAATGTACCCATACTCTACGTGCTGGAAGTCGGTGGGGCAGCAGACCGAATCGCGTTACAACTGGTTTGTAAACAACACAACTTGCCGGATCCACAGCAACCTTTAAGTTTCAGCACTGCGCGTGAAAGGACCTCTGTGGTGGTTCTTCAGCGGCGACAAGGGCTTATTTTTCGTCGACACCGTCATACGATATCCACCCGCCTGATCAGACTGGTTGAAGCCGGCATGAGCAGTAACAGTGGGGAGTTACAGATCGTACCCGTGGCCGTTTACTGGGGCCGCGCACCTGAGCGTGAATCATCCATCTGGCGGTTGTGGTTCACCGAAAACTGGCAATTTGCTGGTCGTACCCGCAAGCTACTAACCACACTCATCCATGGCCGGCACACCTTACTCTACCTGAGTGAGCCGCTGTCGTTCGAAACGCTGAAAAGCTCTGGTGAGCGTGCGAGCACGTTGCAGCGTAAACTCTCACGTGTACTCAGGGTACATTTTAGACACCAGCGCATGGCGACCCTGGGACCGGATCAATCACATCGGCGCATGCTGGTCGATCACGTGCTCTCCGACCCCAATGTGCGCCAGGCAATTGCAGTAGAGGCTGCTGAGAGCAAATCTGAACGGCGGGCGAATCAACGAGCTGAGCGGTACGCGTTCGAAATCGCCGCTGATGTCTCCTACCCAACAGTGCGCATATTGCAAAGACTGTTAACGCGCTTGTGGAACGAATTGTACGACGGTGTGGAGCTCTCGGGTATTGAGCGAGTGAAGCGGGTGGCAGATGGCAATGAGTTGGTTTATGTCCCCTGCCACCGCAGTCACATTGATTATTTGCTGCTGTCGTACATTCTATACATGCAAGGCTTCTCGTTACCGCATATTGCGGCGGGTATCAATTTGAATCTTCCGGTTGTCGGCGGATTATTGCGCCGTGGTGGTGCTTTTTTTCTAAGGCGCCGTTTTACCGGCAAGCCATTATATGCAGCGGTGTTTGGCGCATACCTTAAGGAGATTTTACAACGCGGCCATGCACTAGAATATTTTGTTGAGGGTGGTCGGAGTCGCACTGGTAGGTTGCTACCGCCCAAGGGTGGTATGTTGGCGATGACAGTGCAGGCTTATTTACAGCAAGCCCGAACGCCTGTCGTTTTTATTCCCGTGTATTTCGGTTATGAGCGCCTGATCGAAGGTAGAGCCTTTACCAGCGAGCTGGCGGGTGGCAAAAAACAACGCGAATCCATCTTTGCACTATTAAAATCATTGCGCACGCTGAAGGAGAACTATGGCAGCGTTTACGTTAATTTCGGCACTCCCATTGCACTGGATGATTTGTTAGACAAGCACCAACCAGACTGGCGCGACTCGCCTGTGAGTCAGACTCGCCCGCAATGGATCACGCCCGTCGTTGACGAATTGGGCGCAAGCATTATGCGCAACATAAACGAGGCAGCCAGCGTGACGCCAATCAGCCTGCTAGCCACGACGTTACTGGCCACACCTCAAGGCTGTATTAGTCAGGACGAACTGGTGCAACAGATCAACACGTATCAGCAACTGCTCAGGCACACCTATGCCAACACCACAGTCGTGGTTCCTACGGTTGACGCGCTGCAACTGATTGATCATGGAACGCATCTGGGGTTTATCGAATCACAATCCGATGACATCGGGCAGCTGATTCAACTGCGCAAAGGACAGGCAGCCCCATTGACGTATTTCAGAAACAATATTCTGCACCTACTGACCTTACCAGCCTTGGTGGCAACTGCACTTGTCAACCGTCGCCAACGCACCGAAGCGCAACTGCAACATCTGGTCAGCCTGACCTACCCCATACTGCAAGGCGAATTACTCGTAAAAACCGTTCTGAATCCCAACGCCCTGACTCAAACACTAGAAGCCCTTTCCAGTGTTGAACTGATTCACCTTAATGAAGGCTCTTGGCAACGTGCACCAACCGGGTCGGCGCAGGCGCTGTCACTGATTCGACTGGCCGAGGTGGTAACACCAGCGCTGGAGCGTGGTTATCTGTGTGCCGCAACCTTGGCGCGAGCACTGACTCCAGGTGTGTCTGCTGAAGAACTATCAAGACGTTGCCAGCTCAGTGCTCAGCGACTGTCCCGGACCCATGGACGCGACTCAGCAGAGCTGTTTGACAAACACCTACACAATACATTTGTCGATAGCCTGATTGCACGAGGTTACATCAGCCAATCGAACAGTACATTGTCGCCAACTGATGCCTTACTGGATATTGAAGGTGAAGCACATTCACTATTGGGCGAACAAGCCAGACACGCGCTGATCAATACCACCATAGCCACAGTTGCGGCCATAGAATCTAGGCCATCCTGATCACGCCCAGCACCCAGTGTCTAGCCCTATAAATTCATAAGGACAGCGCAAACTGCCCGTTTCTGTAAGACTTAAAAAAACACGCATAATCTGGCGTAACCAGGATCGGTACGGTCTATGCAAGACATCCTAACGGGCGGTTTAAGCCTGTTTAGTCGTCCAACGACCCCCGGTCACAGTCAGTTCTCGAGGTATGCATGTCCCTGATTTTCACCCGCACTACCTGTCATGCCGCAAGGTGTGACAAATCCCGCACAGCCTTGGTCTCCACACTATGCGCGAGCATGTTGTCGGTCACCCTGCTCTCGCCGGCTGTAGCTGGCGATGCACGCTCCATAGCACTTGGTGGTTCAGTTATTGCCAATGGTCATGGTGTGCATGGAGCGCTGGAGAACCCTGCTTCGATGATGAGCATGAAGCGGCGCAGTGAAACAGTGCACTTGCGCTTTAGTGGTTCAATTGAAATACGTGATACCGGATCAGCCATTGATACGATCCGCGACGATGACAATCAGAATCTAATCAGTGATATTGAAGTCGAAATTGATCAATTGAGTAACTCGCAAGTGCAGTGTAACCCCATAGATGGAAGCGCCACTGATGTGTGTGTCGACGGTACTCAGTCGCTAGCGGATCTGTCTACACGATTGTTGAATGTCCTGGATGTGGTTGATGGCGAAACCCTTGATGCACAAGCTAGCTCTGATCTGGGCCTGGCACTCACTCATCTCAGAATACCCATTGCGGTGCATCTGAAAGCCACAGCCACTGGCGCAGGAAGACCCGATATTGCAGAAGGTGATCGTGACTACATTCAGGAATTCGAGAACCTACTGGACAATGACACGCTGACACTGGGCGAGGTAAGCAATTCGCAATTTTTGGCGGTTAACTCGTTCGGTATTCCGCTCGGTGTTCAACAACCAGAAGATGTTCTACGCTCCGAAGGCACAGGCAGCGCACTGTTACGCACACAGTTAGGCATCAGTTTCGCTGCCACATTTAAAGCTGGCACACGGGAAATAGACGCGGGAATTACCCCCAAATTTTCATCCTTGAGAGCTTACAGTGTCACAGCCAATGTGGTTGACGAATTTACCGACGGCTCAACATCTATTGCGGACAGATTTGACGACAGTGAAATCACTGAGAGTTCGTTCACGTTTGATGTCGGTGGCTCTATGGCACTGTCGAACAAGCCAATCAGAGTAGCCGCTGTACTGCGCAATGTTGTTCCAGAGTCGATTGAGAGTGAAGAAGGATTCGAATTCGAAACAACACCACAATTGATCGTCGGTGCCTTGTACCAACGCGGCAGAATTAGCGTCACCGCAGACGCGGCTTTAAATTCCGCCAAAGTCGATAATTTCGAGACGCAGAAAATCGGAGTCGGATTGGAATTCGGCACTCGAAATCTCGCTGTACGTGCAGGCTTGAATCATGATATGGAGCGCCCGTCAGACAATACGGCACTCAGCTTAGGATTTGGTCTCGGGCCGCTACAATTTGGTGCTCGACTGGCTTCCAGCGAATCGCTGGAAGCTGGACTACAACTGTCCTACAGCTTTAAGTAAGCACCAAAGTCACGAAGTGGGCGCCGAACCGTTAAGCGCGCTTGGCGCTGAGAGGATTTAGACAACTGGCTGTTTGCTAAATGATGGATCCAGTCGCGCGCCCTAATAGTGCTTGCACTGAACACACCTATGGCATTTTCATAGGCCGGTAGTGTCCAGCGATAGCCGAATCGGAAGTCCGTACAGGCGAACACAGGCAGTGAGTTTTTTAATTCGCGTGCATCAACACAGTTAACAATCAGCAATCCGTTTTCATCCAGGTGATGGTTGAGCAATGCGACCCATTCAGGGGTCAGTGGGCAAGCTCGTATCGGTTCACCCTCACCGTGACCAAATAAATCGTCGATAATGAGATCAAACGGTTCACCTGTGTAGTTTGCCAACCATTGCAAGGCATCGCCATGTACCAAATTTACAATCGTGCCGTCTATACCAAACCAGCGCTGTGCAATATCCAAGTGACAAGCATCCAGTTCGACACCCGTCAGCTGATGCTCACCCAGTAAATGCTGGAGCTGCCGAATTACCGCACCACCGCCCACACCTAACACTAGTACGCGCTGGACATTATCAGGCTGGCGGTACATCACAGGCAGACTTAGACAATCCCATACACCACCTGCAAACGGTTTGTTTGGGTTCCATTGACTGTGAAAAACGCGGTTACTGTACAACCTGATGGACGCACCAGACTGGCGAACGCTATAGTGCGTGCCAGCGATTGCTTGATCCCAAAGCAGTGTCATAGGTCGTCAAGCTGCCCGATTAACACAAACGCACAGGGCTCAGGCTTCATTCAAGACACGGTGCTTGGCTTGCATAAAATCCCGATGTCGAATGAATAGGAGATCGCACAATTTGCGAATCGTGTAGTCTTCGTAACCGTCAATATCACCATCGGCTAGACCAACGCGCCACATCTGTTCAATTAAAGCGATCTTATTCGCTTTAGAGAAATGCTCGTTTATGGCACTGACATGTTCGTGCAATGATGAAGCGTTGTTAGCGTCATCGAACGCGCTTTTGATCAACGCATCCAACTCCTCAGAGGTTAAGCTGGATGCCTTAGCAAGCGCATTTTTTATGGCCGCACATTCTCTGTCATCGATGGCATGATCGGCACGTGCAATCTCGACCAGCAATACCGCAGAGACCCGCTCCAAATCGGGTGACGACAAACTTGTTGGCGCCGATGGATCAAACACCTCGGCAATCTTGCTTACCCAGTTACAAAACACAGCTTAATGCGCAATATTGAGTCGTTCGTGAGCGATTTCCTGACGCATTTTTTGCTCTTCCAACAACCACGCTTGCGAATCGGACATAGTTGAACGTCCGGACAGGTTACTGGCCGCCAGTTGCTCGTTCTGCAGATTTGTGCACCAATCCAGGCCCGGTGTCATAGGGATTGACTGACCAACACCATTGGCAAAAAATTGATCCAGTGAAGCACTGGAACCATAAACCTGCTCAAGAACCCACTTGGATCGGGGGCTGACCAACGGGTCTGCCAGACGGTTTTTAACTCCCCAGCCGACGATCAACTCTTCACAGTTGAATTGATCTGGATCAGTGCGTTTGCTGGTATAGGCCATATAGTAGTCCACGTCAAAACTCAGCTTCATCATGGCAGTGGCAAACAACGTGGCAAAATCCTCACGTATTGTGCTGTATCCGTAGAATTTCATAGCGCCATCATTATTCATTTCTGCGCCGACATCCGCTGCCGTGTAGCTTTTTTGTCTATCTGTCGCCACATCACCAAGATAGTTAACCTGCCCTAGTCCATACAGAACGTTTGAATACAGTGGTAAGTCGGTATATAACTTGGGCGACTGATAAAACAGGCGATTTTTATGCAGAGCCTCGATGGGCGTTAGTGTGTTATCCAATGTAGAGACGCTGGCGTCGGGCAAAAAATCAACGGCATGAGCTAGCTCGTGATACCACAATCGATAAACACTCATTTTGATGTCATCAAGTGTGCGTTCCTTGTAACTAACTAGACTGGATGTCGGGGGTAATACAGACTGACCGTCAAGACGAAGACTCCCATAGGAACGGAACTGAAGCTCCTTGCCAAAATCCGTGCGAAAATCCTGTTGGATCGATATATTGGCTTTTTCGCTGTTTGTCAGCCATAAGTAAGACGGATCAATTCGAATTGCCCCCCTGATGGTGCTGTAGTTCGAGGGCCTGATAGTGCTACCGATACTTATGGAAGTCAGTGAGCCGAACAACGGAACCATAATGCTAGGTGCATCATTGAGCAAGGCTTCGAAGCGTTCCCCCATCCAACTATGCGTGACCAAAAGCCGGTTCATTATGTCTTCGCGCGTGGACTCTGGCGAGCTTTGCGTAATAAACGGCAGGCTTTGTAAGGTGCAGGCCTCCGATGCCTGTTCGGCCAATGCGCATTGCTTGAGCACTGAAGCAAACGGACTATCAGCGCGATACACATATAACTGATTTAAATCGCGCAATTGGGCCCTGGGTAAAACAGCGTCGGAATTGGATAGGTCTTGTGTGCCAGGCGGAGCGTCATCTGTTCCTGTAATCGACGAGTCGCCACCCGAGCCACCACAGGCCGACAGCACCACAGCACAGACAATTGAAACTACCGCAAGCTTGACCATAAACCTCGTTGTCCGCGTATCCAGGACACTCAACTCTACCTTATCTGAATCTCTACGCGACGGTTCAATGCACGCCCATTTGCCGTATTGTTGCTACTTATGGGACGTGTTTCACCATATCCCATGAGTGTCATGCGTTGAGCATCCAAGCCTTTACTGACCAGGTAATTGGACACGGCCTCCGCCCGCCTGACCGACAGACTCATGTTGTACTGCTCTGGCGCTATCCAATCGGTGTGTCCATCGATGGACATCCCCAACTCATTTTCGTTCATGGCTTGCGCAAAATCGTCGAGCTTTGCCTGGGCTTCTGCACTCAACTCGGACCTGTCAAACTCGAAATATATATAAGGTGGTACGACTGGTTTTATGACGACAGGGTCTTCAGCAACCGTTGGTACTATTGCCGTGGTTTGATCCTCTACAGCGGGAAGTGGCGCAGGTTGTCGTACATCACCAAACCGCTTGAGTAAACCGACATTGAGATATCTTGCATCGGTGTCCAGGCCCATGAGCTCAGAGCGCAGTGCGAATCCATTGCTGAACCCATACTCCAAGCCGACACCAAACGCTGCATGCGTTGGATAATCGCGGTTGAAATCAACACGGCTAGCACTGTTTCGTAAATGCCCAATACCCAATCGACCGTACAGTGACAATCCCTCGCGCCGAAACAACCCGTCTGCATCCGAATCACCCAGAATAAACCCACTGCGTGAATTCAGCAGATAACCCAGCGCACTGATTCCAAACACGTGATAGTCGACAGTGCCAGCAGGCGTTCCAAGAAAATCAATGTCAGCAGTTCCCAGGTCAGCAATATATCCCTCAACACTCAGCAAACGGTTTATGTCATACCCGAACCCTAGGTGTCCGCCTGCATCACTGTTGTCACTGACTGTCAATGCATCAGTGGATGATTCAGGCTCGATACGCGTAACACCCACACCGCCGGTTACGTATAGCCGCTTGGTAAAATCAAGCGCACCGGGCTGCGACTCCTCTGCGATAACAATGCCTGAGCCCAACAACAGCATACAGGCAATGACACCGTAACCTACCGTGCGCCAATCCATCGCAATTAACTGTCTACTCATTGCTGTTCCCCCGCAACCACCGACTTACGGATCAACGGCAGAGTTGGACGAATGCGGAACACAAGCAGAAATATCAATACTATGGCACTACCCATTGCCGATATTGAGCCAACACCGGAACCGTTAACACCGGTTTCTAAGGTTAGATTTGTGCAGTTACATTCGACAAAGTCGTTAAGCATGTTGTTGTTCAAGTCACTGAAGCGAACAACATTGACAGCAACATTACCCGTAACCTGTGTACCGTCTGCATCCTCCACAACATACAGAAACGTATCGGGGCTACCACCGGTTGTGTAAAAACCGAAATTTGGTCGGTAACTGATCTGATCTCCTTCTATGGTGATCGTGGCATTCGGCGAACTGGAAACCATCACCAGGTTCAGCCCACCACCTGCACCATCCAGATCGTTGGCAAGCACATCAAGTGTCTCAGAACTGCCCTGATTGACTGAAAATACATCATCAACAGCCACGGTGCTCGGATCATTAATCGGAGGAGTCCCCCCATCTGTTGCACCCGAATCCGCTGTGCCATCGGCCCCACCGTCTGCTACACCCGAATCCGCTGTGCCATCGGCCCCACCGTCTGCTACACCAGAATCCGCTGTACCGTCAGCTCCACCGTCTGCTACACCAGAATCCGCTGTGCCGTCAGCTCCACCGTCTGCTACACCAGAATCCGCTGTGCCGTCAGCTCCACCGTCTGCTACACCCGAATCCGCTGTGCCGTCGGCTCCACCGTCTGCTACACCCGAATCCGCCGCGCCGTCTGCTCCATCAGAACCACCGGGATTGCCGGGACTGATGAACGCAAAATTAACAGGTTCTGAGTCGCCGCCGCCAATGGTCAATGGACGCGGGTTAGTACCTGGGGTAATTTCCAAGCCGGGTGGTAATTCACTATCGGACTCGTCCAACACAACCAAGAAGTTGCCATCAGGTAGTCCTGGCAGTACGAATTCACCACTCATATTGCTATCAATAGAATCTCCTAACGGCACATCTACACCAACATCGAGTACGCCGTTACCGTTGATATCCTGGAACAGCGTTATGCCTATATCGCTGATACCGGCCTCACCGTCGTTCGGCATACCATCATTATTAACGTCATTGAATACAGCACCCGTGGTGACACTGAGCGATTCAGCAATAAAGTAACCTGACATACCACCATAAATATCAGCATCATCTCCAGGCACGACATTGTTATCAGCAGTATCGTTAGGAAACGAGGTGGGGTCTAGTAAATTATGCGTATCTGGATCGACATCGTCGGCAAAGACTGAAAAACCATAGTAGCGTTGGCCAGATTGCAAACCCAGGTTTGCAGCAGAGACGAATGCCATGCCCAACGATTCAAAGGACCGTTCAGTCTCTAGCGGAAAGCTTTGCGGAGCATTGAAATCATTTTGCAAAAACGAATAAGTATGTTGTATGTCGGTCATGCCGTAACACAACACCGGATCTGTGCAACTATTTGCCGCTATCAATACCAACGGTCCATATGCCGCTGGTTGACCCAAAATATCCAGTTTGAGAATGGCCGCTACTTTAACCGCGTTGTTGCTGGACTTTTCTGCTGCAACATGTCCCGCTAGAGCCATACCTTGTGTCGTAAACGGCGCTAACAAACCGAAATCAAATAAGTAGTCCAGGCGTTCAATATTTTTGGCATCAGGTAGCTCGTTGGAAAACAAATCAACGGCACCTCGATTCAGCACGCGACTGGCGAGCATGGCTGGGATATCGCAATTGCCAGTACCTGAACCATCACTGGGGTAGTCGGCAGCAAACTGTCGTGACGCATCACCGTCAGAGATTCTCTCCACAAAAATTCCGCAAGGCTCCCCGGTTGCGATGCCTTGAATATCATCCCGGCGTATGTCGACCCGATCGGCGACCGTTGTATATTCAAACTGCTGGCCACCAGAGGTAAATCCTTCCATGATCTGGTTATTACCCATTCCCCACTGGTATTCGATACCACCGGCAGAGTACGTAAAAGGCGTCGCTGGTTTCGTGCTGGTCTGAATACTCGACACCTGACCAGCTGCCACTGCACCACCGGCAATCAGCAACCCGCCCAGCAAACCTAGACCACACTTGAACGTAACGTTACTCAACACCGCTGCATAAAGATTTGTCGATTTAGTTGACATTCATACTCCGAAATTAGACGTGCAAATGCGCTACTACCAGCTTAGTAGTTCGCGCAAAAATAATGTATTAGCGTAAGGCATGTCGCTATAAAAGCTTTGAGGCATGTCACACACAAGTCACAACGTCATGTTTTTGACTATCTGGTCGAGCATAATTACCCTATGTTAACCGAGACGGGGAACATGTTTGAGTATAAACGCATCGGTAGTATGACCGGGAGCTGTATCAGGCGTGGCCATTTCATAAGACCAAGACCGCGTGAGTGTCAGTTGAATATAGCCAAACGCGCGTACTGCACTAGGATGATCGTTTTCGCATCAACGATTTTACCTTCTTGAATCCATTGCTCTGCCTCTTGCAGCGTGACCTCCAGCACTTCAATATCCTCTCCCTCTTCCTCAAGACCACCTCCGTTGTCTTTACGATTGTTCACATCATAAGGGGCGGCAAAGTAGTGAAGCTGCTCGGTAACTGAACCTGGCGATACAAATGCCGTAAACAAAAAAACAGGTTCATCGATCACGAATCCGGTTTCCTGGACCGTCTCTGCTCGAATCGTGGCGGCTGGATCATCCGACTCAACAATGCCTGCTGGTACTTCCAGTAGAAAACCGTCACCATCGATTGTCCAGGCTGGGTAGCGAAATTGACGAGTCAGGATGATCGTCTCTCGCGATAAGTCATAGAGCAAGATAGCAGCGCCATGACCACGATGGTAAATCTCGCGCTGCTGACTCTGCCATTGACCATCGCTACGCTGATAGTTAAATACAACGTGTTCCAGCCGCGCCCAGTATTCGGATAGTACACGGCGTGATTGCACCTTGATGCGATTGGAAGCTTGGTGTGGCTTATCAAGCTTGTTCTTTTTTTTCATGGCTCTCACAAATTTAGTCCAGGCGCTCAAGCTATTGTGCCTGTAGCTGCCTATTACTGCCTATTACTGCCTATTACTGCCTTTTATTGCCTTTTATTGCCTTTTACTGGTTGTTAATGGTTGTTAATGGTTGTTACTGGCTGTTACTGGCTGTTACTGGATGATGCCACTGAGAAAAGACTGAGCGTGACTTTCTATCGAGAACAATAAAGTGCCCTAAAAATGCACTGACGTTCAAGCGTATTCGTAATATGACTAAGAGGATCATTTTGAATTACAGGAACAACCTCATGCTGGCTGCATCTGATGCCGCATACCGGAAACCATCAAACGCAGAATAAAAAGTCACGAAGGTAAGTAGCCCCACACAAGGCAAGGTATGGAATTCAACTCATGTTGCACTACTGCCAGGCCTCCGGCACACAATGCCTCCCTAGCGTCATGTCTATCATGACCATTGTTAGTAGGAAAATTCTGATCAATAAAGAGCTGCTATCTGAGGCTAAAAGCAGCCGTTTCCGATTGGCAGACCTCTGCCTTGATTGCATACTCAAACCTCGTTAAAGGAAGAACGGCATCAGCGGGATGCAACGGAGTTTGCACACGTCAAACTGGATACGATGTATTCACCCACATTGTTATTTGACCCGCACGCGCAACGGATGCACCACCCCGACCAGGACGGTCGGGGTTTTATTAAACAATGCCACGGAAATATCGTCAGCCCAAGGATAGTTTCGGAGAAACTTTTAGGGTGAGCGAGGTTCGGCAAGGAATGCAGCTATTGGCCAAGGATCGGCCTTCAGCACCTTGTACTGGAGGCGTCCAGCACCTCTTACGCGCTTGCTCAAACAGAGTCTGTGTAGGCTATGTGGGTTACCGTCTTCCCAGTAGCAACCGTCGACTGACCTTGAACCATTCACGCATGGCAGTTCCCCATGCGCTTGCTGCTGCGTCCGCAAGTCTTAGCGCAGACACCCAGATCCCCAGCATAACGCCTTGTCGACGGCGATCGCTAAGGCCACTGACTTGCTGCTCCGCTCCCGCCACTATTCTGCCACCGGTTATCAACGTTGCCAGCCAAGGCGCCACTTTCAGTGTCAGTTGCACGATAATAACGGCGATATACATAGCCAGCAGCGGCGACAACAGAAACCAGACTAGAAACAACATTGAGCCCCTGTCACCAAACAGTGGCTGCCAAATCGCGAAAAATAACACGGTAAGCATCAGGTAATGACTACAGAAAGCCGTAAACAAGTAGGGCGAATTGCGCGTTATCCAACGGTGGATACGCCCTCCAATAAGCAGTGGTATCAGCGTCCAAATTGCCAGAGAACCGAACAATCTGCCCAGTGGGTATAGAACAGTTTCGTTAAAGCTCATGCCGTGATTTGCAAACGTCGCCACCACAGGCTCAAAAGCACCACCGTTGGAGAGCATAATGGCCAACGTTGAAGCCACAGCCAGTATCACAAACAATGGCCAATAGTTGTCCAGTGCATTCATACGGGCGTTGCGTGTGGCCAGATAAATGCCAAAACTAAAAGCAAAAAGAATGAGCGGGCGCAAAACGATAACTAATGACTGGCTATGCTCAAAAAGATAGATGGCCAGTAGAACCGGCAAAACCACCAATGCGGCACGCCGGATGAGTAGCAACAAGATGGGCGATAGCAAGATACACACGAACAGATCTCGGAGAAAGCCAAGGTGCATGGTTGCGCCCATAGGCATTTCCGTGAAAAAGAAAATGATGTTGAGTTTGTCCAGAAGGCTATGCGCCTCGTTAATGAACGTTGGTCTTGCCTGAGAAACCAGCCAATAAACACTGTAGGTGGCGGTTGCCCAGAAAATCATTGGGACAATGATAGATAAGAAGCGCCGCCGGTAGAGTCTAAGAACGCTATTACCCGGTTTCAGTAGAGTTATGGCGGCAAGGTAACCCGACACCACGCTGAGCAACGCAGCGCTTGCACGGCCAGGCCCCTCTACCAGTAAGCCCTCCACCACCACGTTGAAGCCGTCTGCCGCGAATGCATAAAGAGTGGCTCCGGTATCGCCATCAGGCACATGAACGAAGATCATGCACAGCACGCATATCATACGCGCCATTGAGATGCGATCTCGTGTGTCCTTCTCTATAGATGGTGCCAATCCCGACATACAACCGTCGTGTTACCTCGCGTTGGTAGGAATAATAGAAGAGGACTGAACCCTATGTATGGATATTTGATGACAATCAGCTGCTGTGGCTGACAAGACCGTAAGTAGACAGCAGCATGAGGTCTGCCACACACCGTCACAACAGCAAAAATACGCGTCATGGAGATGAATATAATACTTAAATATCAATAACTTAAAGAATTGCAACTAACCTGTTACGCAGGCGAATACTGATGCCACTACCGGTACATGACGGGCACACATCATAAAACTGCAACCGCTGTTTCGTTCAAATTCATCGACTGTATCGCCGTCACCACTCACCGTATTTCATGACGTAATCGAGTATTTTAGAGCCGGTCACTGCCTTCCCGGCGACACCTCCCGGAATTGCTGGGCTGCGCAAGGCAACCACCAATTTGTCAATCAACACTTTTACATGGTCAGAAACCAGCACCAGTGGGGCGAATGCGGGCCGATCGCTTTGCCAACCATTGCGGCACTAATTCCACGCTCAACATCGCCAACAATATGAGTCCACAACCTGCCAGCCCGACCAAGGTAATTCTTTCGTCCAACAACAAGTAGGCAAAAAGAGCCGCGAAAGGTGCTTCCGAAGAGAGAAATATCGCAGCCTGTGCAGCGCTGGTGTAGCGCTGCCCAACGACTTGCAACGTAAAGGCAAGGCCACTGGCGAATATACCGGCATAGAGAATTTGTGGCCCTGCAGCGACAATCCCCGACCACACAATGGGCTCAAACACCAAAGCCATCATCAGCGCTAGCACAGCGGTGACCGCAAATTGCATGATAGACAGCGCCATCGGGCGCCCTGACTGAACAACAAATCGTGCAATCATGACAACCTGCATAGACCAGAATATGGCGCTCCCTATGGTCAGTAGGTCACCGACAACCAGCTTTGCCAGATTACCTCCAGAGAGCAGGTAGATGCCAAGCAGTGCTAGTAGCGCCGATAACCAGGTAACCGGATGTGGAAGGTCGCGAAACAGCAAGACGGCCAGTAGCGGTGTAAAAACCACATAAAGTCCGGTCAGGAAACCAGAATTTGTAACACTGGTGCTCAATAGACCGACCTGCTGAGTCGCCATTCCCGCGAACAGCATCACGCCAATGAGTGCGAATTTCAGCCAATCTGATCGGACCAGGGGCGCATTTCCACTATTTACGCGATGGTTAATGTTGTCTATATCCGACAACAACAGTGTCGCCGCCGAACTAGCCTGGTGATATGGGCGGTTACGGCGATGCTCCGCTACAACCCAAGGCACTAACACCGTTGATGCCACCAGAAACCTCAGTCCTATAAACAAAAACGGCCCAACGCTCTTCATGGCCGTTGCCTGAGCAACAAAACCCATGCCCCAAACAGCACCCGCCAACGTTAATAAGACATTCGCCTGCCAGCGTTTCATAAAAAAACGTAATGTGTGTACACTGGTGGTCGCCACACGGCAAGAGGCACGCAGGCTCAACAAATAGCCTGCGTAACAACCTGTTACGAACACGGGTTTAACGAAAAGAACCTGCTTTGTCCAATAGGAACCAATGCGGTTAGCTGCGCCAAGCGTAACATTCAAGTAGCTAGCAGTGACGCTAAGGCCTATAAATTCCTAAACTAAAACCCTACGCTGTATTTAACGATGACATCGATTGATAAGACAACTGACGTTTATGTCCTTTAGTAGGTTGGCACCGCGCAGTAATCGCACGAAAATAGCCAAGACCCAAGTTGAACGGGCCGGAACACCCGGTGCCAGCAGACATCTGAGGTTATGGGAAGCCATTAGGCTAACTCGGGAAGAGATAGATCAATGGCAACGGCAGGTCAATCAGGTCGATACCTTGTTCAGGCAGCATATCCAGCCCAAAGAGGAGCAGTTGAATGCACGATTTTGCGATGTCACCCAAGCGTTGATACAGCATTTTTCGCAATCGCAACTTGATGCCGCCAATCAATCACTGCTTGGATTGTGGATATCAGAAAACCTTGAGTCAATGCATTCGCACCCCTTTGCTGATCATTCATTGCTAAGCGCGCTTAACTCACAATGGCGATCGCTGATTAACAGAGGCGGTGCGATTGAGAATCTACTGGCCCGCCTGGCAAAAAATCACGCGTTCATGGTCAATGACGACACGTGTGTTAATGAACAAGCCAGCGAGCCCGAATCAATAGCGTCAAATGATGAAGTCCAGTTTGATTTCGGCTGGCATAAAAAAGCAGACACTCAAGACTTGCCACCAGACGATGACATGACCAGCGAGTCAGAAGCTAACGCTGATTCCAGTGATGCTAAAGAAGGTGCTGAAGAACAAGAGAATGAAACAGAACCGGATCTGGAAAATATAGATGAGAAGGTCAGCTCTTTGGAGGAGCGGCTGTCTGTGGATCGGTTATTCAGGCAACTGGCCCGCGTACTTCACCCTGATCGGGAACAAGATGAACAACGAAAAGCTGACAAACATAATCTGATGAGTCAGTGTCTGAAAGCACGACGTGACAAAGACATTAATACATTGCTGACACTGTACTTTGAACACGTTGGCGAGCTACCTGACGAACTCACTAGCGATAGTCATGAGGACCTGATACACGCTCTGGAAATGCAGCTGTCTTACCTACAGAAACAGTTATTACAAGAACGCTTTGGAAATCCGCTTATGAAGCAGATTGTCGAGCGCTACCATGCTGGTACAGCCGATTTACGCAACAAAAACATTGAACAACACGCTAAGGCTTTAGACGTAGAAATCATGCATATGCAAACCTTGCATAGTCAGCTTGATCATCAAGATGGATTGCTTAACGCGCTTGACGAACGTCGCGCGATTGAGCTGGATCGGTTGTCAATCGATGAAATGACTGGCAAGGAGCAATCAGGATTTACTGTTTAATTCCTGTAAGGCTTGAACAGCCATTCTGGCAATGTCATCTATACCCTGCGAAATAGCCATAAAGAACGTGCTTTTCTTGGTGTCACGTCCGTAGTGGATAATCTGAAAAGGTACGTTGCGCAGAAGTTTTCGGCCATCACCAGAGAGCAGTAAAATCTGGCCAACCATATCCGCACCACCCAGTGGTTCGCGCAGCAGTCGATCAAACACAACTTCTACTCGCGCAGCTGGATTGTAGTCTCTCGGCCAGGGCTCGAGCAGTACCGTAGTAGACGCTCGCTCTCGTAGTCGATCTGACAATACCCGCGTTATGGCATCTTCGGGTTCTTCGGCCCAGCGATGGTCATCATCCTGCACGACAGTGCCGTTCCTGCCTATGCTGGCTATCTGCGTATTAGTGGCGTAGCCAGGCAGAATGACAGCACTCATGCCCAGCAACCCAATACCCGTAGAACTGGTTACAGACGGTGGCAAACTGGCTATGGGTTGTAGAGGCTCGAGCAAGTAGAGCTTTGGTGGAGGACCACTACCGCAGGCGCTTAACAGCATTAGGCCGACAAGTGCACAGCCCGTTGAGAATCTACACCAACTCTTACGTCTACCTGGCAAAATTCGTCCATGATCAGCTCCTATGTCGCCACAGTGACAAGCCCGTTGAGCGCCAAACCTACGCAATGGCTGTGTATCGTTTTTCATGTGCTATCGGCCAGTGAGTAAGGCGCTAGGGTTCTCTTCTAAAAGCTCGGCAAAAGCCGCTATAGACTTCGCTGCAACACGCAGCTCGCGCGCAGCCGCTGATAATTCAATATAAATTTCTGAATCGGGTGTCAATCCTTCTAGAACATCATTCGCGTTGCGAGACGCCGCAGTGAGCGAGTTAACCATCGCTGGCAAGTTAATCGTGGCAGTCTCCACACGCGTCGCCGCCGCCGCAATGGACGTCATGGATGACGATATCTGACCAGGTAATTGCGCAAAATCAGGACTCGCCACGAGATTACGTGTGTCCTGCAACAGTTCAGTTGCAGCCGAAACCAGAGAATCCAGCGGTAACTGAGACAGGTTCTTGATCAGTGTTTCAACATCAGCGGTGACGGCGTCAACATTGGATGCGATAACCGGTAGCGACGGATAGGGTTTTGTAGAAAAATCAATGCTCGCTTTCTCAAGCTCCGGCATGCTCTCCAATTTAACAATGAGAGACCCCGTTAAGATATTCCCAGTAGATAGTTTTACGCGCAGACCCGCTTCGACTAATTCGTTGAATGTCTCATGCCACTTTTTTTCTGAAATATTTTTAAGTCCCAAGCGCTTGGGTTGGAACTGCATGGCAACGGTGGAACGACCCTGCTCACCGCTATTTTCAGGCAATTGCAGGGTCACATTAGCAACGCGTCCAATGCGCAGACCATTGTATTCCACAGTGGCACCGACACGTAATCCTTTCACATTTCCAGCAAACTCAGCCATGAAACGGAATCGCTCATCGTCTTCACCATCAAACAAACTCTCCCGTGCCTCCGCACGCGAACCAAATAGCTTATAACTCTTGCCGTCACTCATTAAGTGCGTTTGTTTGGTTATTTCTGGCGGATTTTCAAATGCAATACCGCCGGTGAACAAGGCGGCAATCGACTCCACTCGCACCGTTGCACCATCGGCCCCGACATGCCCCTCCACACCAGACACACCATAGAATCGCGTACCCGGATAAACATTCTGATGAAAGGGTGCTTCAATAAAAATGTCAAACAACACTTTTGTTGCATCATCGGATAAACGCCGACGTTCAACGCGACCCACCTCAATCTGGCGAAGAAAGACGGGCGATCCCACGTAGATATAACCAGCCTCATCAGCATTCAGCGTTAGTCTCAGGCCCGGCGTGCCACGCGCTGTCAATGGTGGTTCGCTCAGACCTATAAATTCAGATCGGCGATCCCCTGGCTCATCATCCCAGTCCACCTCAATATAAGAACCAGAGAGCAACGTACTCAAACCGGATATCTCGGTAGTGTTGATACGTGCATTAACTATCCAGAAACGCGTGTTGTCATCCAGATACGGAGCCACCTGACGATCAAGGCGTACCCCCACAACCACCGAGTTCAGATCATCGGCTAACTGCACTGATTCCACTCGACCGACATCGACATCATTACGTCTTACGCGTGTATCGCCGGTAGTAACACCCCCCGCCTTGTCAAATGTGATTTTTACTAGCGGACCACGCTCTGTGTATGACTCCCACAATACCCAGGCGGCAAAGATAACCGCGGCCAGCGGTAGCAACCAGGCAAACGATACACGGGCTGACAGGCTTGACCCATGTTCAACCCGAGGCTGCGACGGCGATTTCCCCTGACTAACAGCGCGTGCGGCAGACCCTCGCCGACGAGAACCGTCACTGTTCGAATCGTTTTTTTCACTCATTGGAAAAGCTTATTGGGTCCACGTGACGAATATAAGCCGGAAACACAGCTATGAGTGAGGCGTTCGTGATCGGGGTTATATCTGTCGCACATGCGCTCCTAACCTTCATTTTTATTATCCCAGAGCAGCCGCGAATCCAGCGAACTGGCTGCCAGCATGGTGAAAATCACCGATACGGCAAAGGCGTTTATACCAATTCCCGGTAAAATAGTAAGAATAGCACCTAGCTGTATCAGAGCTGCCAGTACGGCTACCACGAATACATCAATCATAGACCAGCGCCCAATAAATTCAGTCAAGCGGTGCAGGCGGTGACGCGTATGTTCAGACATATCCCAATCAAACTGCAGGCTCAATGCCAGACCGGCTATTACCACAAACTTGAGTATGGGTATGCAGATACTGGCAACAAAAATTATCAGGGCGACGAAATAACTGTCCGTGCTAATGAGTACAAACACCCCGCTTATAATGGTATCAGAGGTGTCACCCGTAAATGAACGGGTTAACATGATCGGTTGCAGATTGGCTGGAATATAGGCAAGTATGCCGACAATCAGAAATGCCCAGGCGCGCTGAACGCAGTGGCGGCGACGTGAGAATACCGAGGCACCACAACGCGCACACGGATACGCTGTGGCAATTTTTTGAATCGTGCCACACGAAGTGCAGGCTTTCAGTCCTGCTTCGCGAGCGCTGAATCCTAACGGCTGAGAATGTTCCATACCGTTTCCTTGCACAAGGTCAGATCTATATAGATCGAAACAGCCACTAACAACAGCAACGACCAGAACGCTGCTCCGACATGCAAACTCGCCAGCATGCTGACCTTTACCAGCGACACCACAACTCCCACCATGAATATGTCCGCCATGGCCCAGGGCTCAAGGCGTAACGACCAGCGAAATGCCATCCGCATACCACGACGAGTTTTTCGTTTAAAACGTATTCGCCAGAGCACCCAGCCAAGCATCAACAGCCGACCCAGCGGCAACAGTACAATAAACGCTAATGTAACTATGCCCAGCCAGCGCATCTTACTCAGCCATAGTGACTCTACGGCATCGAGCACCGAAATGTGACTTTCGATTCCAGCACGAGACAATGAAAGAAAAGGCAGACACAAGCTTATCAGTAGTAACACGATACCCGAAACAGCAGCAGCCAGCGTTCGATCAATCGTTTGGCATTTTCTCGTCTGTACGACATCCGAGCAACGAGTACAGCGCGCAAACTCGCCCTCTTGCAGCACCTGACGGTGCAACAACAAGTCACAGCCCGGACAGGCTATCAGGTTGTCGAACGACCCCTGTCGACCTGTGTGATCAACGCTTGTAGTCATGATGATTGGGCAGAATCGCCGAATTGTAGTCAACAAGGCATTAAGTGTAGTGGACACCCATGCTTACACGCAGGTTGTGAACATGTCAGACAGCAAAACGTCAGTCAGAGTTCCGAGCAGAGACTGCCCGTGGGTGCGATTTGGAGTAATGCTACGCCGAATTGATACCACCGCACAACCACCTGTCAGGCTGGCATGCGCTTGGAGAACGATGGAGCTTCCTGTTTCTCAGTGTGATCAAGCAACCGCTCTGGTCGACCAATGAAATAGCCCTGACCAAAATCGACTTCCAGCTCTCTAAGGACGTCGATTGCTGCCTGATTCTGGACAAACTCCGCCACCACCTGCTTGCCCATGGCTCTACCGACTGTTGCGATTGCTTTCACAAATTCCCTGTGTGTTTCGTTGGTTTCTATATCTTGCACGAACATACCATCAATCTTGATACGGTCCACGGGTAGCGTCTCCAGATAACCAAAAGAGGAGAAACCCGATCCGAAGTCATCCAATGCGATCTTGTAACCCAGCGATTTTAACCGCCGGAGAAACTCCTTAGCCAGCTTGCCAACAATCGCTGTTTCAGTAATTTCAAAGCACACCAAACTGGTATCAATTTGCATAGCCTCGGTCATATCCTCAATAAAGTGAAGAAATTCAGGATCACCAACAGAGCGTCCGGACAAATTAATATTGAGGCATTTTAGTGACATTTCGTCAGCGTGTCTGTTCAACCAATTGAATGTTCTTCGTACCACCCAACGATCAATTCTTGGTGCTAAACCGTAGTGCTCTGCTACCTGTAGAAATCGACTGGGCAACAGCACATCCCCACTGGTATCTGTCATTCTGACAAGAATTTCGTAGCTGTCATCGAGCATCTTGTCATCCGGCCTTAGCGAGGCAATTTTTTGGCCGTATAGCACAAAACTGTTGTTGGCCAGGGCGTAATGAATCTTGCTGACCCAGTTAAGGTCACTTTGCCTGGCTTCCACCAACTCATTGTTGTCTGAATGAAACTGGACACGACCACCACCTGCGCGCTTAGCTTCGTAGCAAGCAGCGTCAACGACTGCCATCAGTGATTGCATAGAATGGTCAATGGCCGCAAAGTGGGTTGCCCCAAAGCTACCTGTGGTGTTGAACGACTGATTATTAAATTCAAATTTCATTGACTTCATACCGATACAACAGGTCTCAACCATTGACTTAAATTCAATGTAATCACAATCGGGTGTCAGCATTAAAAATTCATCACCGCCATAGCGTCCCACAATAGTGCCTGGTAATGCATTGGTCAGTAACAAATTTGAGACCTCCTGAATCAGCGTGTCGCCAGCCGCATGACCACAGGTATCATTAATAACCTTAAAAAGGTCCAGGTCAACAAAACAGAGTCCGTGTTTGCCAGAACAACTCGTTAAAATAGCTTCCAATTGAACGTTGAAGCCATGGCGATTGTATAGACCACTTAACACATCATGATTGGCCTGGAAATGCAGCTCCGCAGTCAAGCGCTCAGATTCTCTGATCTTTACTCTAAGCTTAGTATTGATGTGTTTTAGGTTGGCGGCCGATCGCGCCTTTTCGTGCCATCTTCGCATTAACGAGACTGCCGCCAGCCCTATTCCCAGACCAATACTGAGATAGGCATGCCACAGTCTAAGCCTGAGTTGCTCCGAAAGCTCAACTTGAATCTGATCAAGATAGCGTTCCCGTTCAAACGCATGAGTATTTAATGTTGCCAGAGGTTCTGCTAGCGTGCTAAGCAGCGTGTTGACCCTGGTTTTAATCTGCGCATCATCAGGTTGACCGGTATTAATCAGCTCCTCAAGTTGGCGCAAAGTTGGTTGCCCAAGGTCGATCAGCTTCTTAACTGTAGCCACCAGAATCGGTGTATGAGTATCCGGTGCAAGCCCTTCAATTTTAAACTTATTGGGGCTTTCAAGAAATTGTGCTTTGTGAGTCTCAAGTAGCAACAGGCGACTCAAATAAACATTCAACCGCGTGTTGAGCTCCACCCTTTTTAGTTCATCAATATTCGTGTAGTAGCCTACCAATGTATTCTGAAAACGAAAATGTTCCAGTATTAATGAGGCCGCTATGGCGGTGGGTTTTTCACTGGAGCTTGTATAAGCCTTCTGCCAATCCCTGATTCTGTTTTGCGCAGAAATCGACGCAGCCAACATCGCTATCAATCCAAATGCCGCGATACAGATAACAATACTGATGTCCCTTTTCTGGACCATATCAAACAACTCCTGAACTGACGTATCGGTATAATTTACTGACGTCGATCAAGACTGCGGCGGCGGCTTCACCCATCGATCGGTTAGCGGCCTCGCCCGTGTGTTATCTAACTCAGTGCTGTGTGAATTAACGCAGAATTGCTTACTGGCTCTATTCCAGACATACAGTGAAAAGTTCAATCCAGTTGAATACGGCATGGCAACGCGAATTAAAGTTTGCAAGTGTACGGTCGATCTGCAAATTACATACCATTTTAACCGCCGGTAGCGGCATGAACGCTGAAGAACCAGCAGCACAACCCTCCCATCAGGGGATAGCAGGCATGATCACCGTATCAAACAGCTGTAACACACCGTGCCAGTCAGCGTTATAGGTCGTGCGTGCCACGGGCGTACCATCTGGTGAGGGGGTATGTTGCGCGCCATACCAGTGCTCGTTTGCACGCATGCAGGCCAGGAACGTCGGGTAGTCATTGCCGTTGCACACCAGAATCGATGCTCGCTCACCGAACAACACGTTGTCAGGTGAATACATCAAGCCCAAATGAGATTGATTTAATATTCGACGTTCAGCAAACGCCGACCCACGCGTGATCTCAAACGGCTGTAGCTTGTCTTGCGCGGCATTGGCACTGCTTTTGGTAGAAGCGACTGCGTTTTCATCGCTCAAATAGGTCAACATCATCCGGTGCTCAGACACAAAACGCTCTCGATACAGGTGACGTGTATAGTCTGTATTTACAACCGAATCACTCTCAGTGGCGACCAGCAGTGTGGGAATTGCAATCCGTTCACCACGATGCCATCGCCGTTTTAATGCTCGAGTCACTTGATAGTACTGCCACCCTGAATTGACCGGGATGGAGTTGTACTTGATCGGATTATCCTCGAGAATCATGCCGCCAAAACCCAAGGCTTGAATCGAGCATACAGTCCTGACCACCGCAAAAGATGATTCAGCCGGCTCTCAAACGCTGGCGACACCAACAGCAGGCTACTGATATCTGGATTGTCCAACGCTAGCCAAGTGGCCAAAACCCCACCCATGGAAAATCCCCCCAAGTGCAGAGGAACGTCGGCATCCCGCCAGGCTGCCAAGTGGCTTCGGGCACTGTCTCGCCATGCCTCCCATTGGACGTCCAGCATATCTTTAGGAGTGGTACCGTGGCCATCAAACAACACAGCCCGCACATCGAAGCCGCGTGCGGCTAATGCCTCACCAAAATCACGCCACACATACGCTGAATCATTAAGCCCGTGAAACAGCAGATACCGCCCCTTGTAAGGTACCGTCGGATCTGCCGCTAATTCAAACGGCAAATTCAGCTCTATTGCGGCGGCGGACCTGTGCGACATTGACCGCCGCTGCAACCAGTTGCGTAAACTATCGCGGTAGGCTGTAAAGTCGGCATTAAAAACCGGATACATCTCTGACGCCGGTTTATCACTCACACAAGCCGAACCGCTGACAGCTATAAACACCATCAGCAGCGAAAACTTGGCGAACCTGGACATGCTCTTTGTATTCATCTATTCGTTTGAATAGACGTCAGGTTCGCCCAGCTAATTAAATGATACTCATCGAAGCTAGCTGTAAATAGTAGGCACGCCTAACTTTTCGTGAACTGCATTGCTCTGCTCCTCAGTCATGCCAACTGCTTTGCGAAGACTATCTAAGTATTGCGCCTCTTCACGTGAGTCAAGGTCAATACCTAACAGTGACATCATGTAAACCTGCATTTCAGAGCCACGCGGTATGTTTTTGACCAGACCGTCCAGATCCAGTGGCGATTGCATTTCGCTGATAACAAACTGACGTTCCTCATCACTCACTTCATCGCCGAGGTGGGAGACGATTTTCTTTTGTTCTTCTTCATCGATTTTGCCATCAGATTTAGCAGCGTTGACCATCGCACGTATCAGGATGCGAGCCTGGTCTTCCTGAGCCGGCTCTGGCTCAGGAATGTTGTTACCCTGCAAGCTCGAATTCAGCAAATCACCCAGGCTGCCACCCACCGGAGCTGCGTTTTCAGCAGCGCCGCCAGCACTGGCACCACCAGCAATGCTCTCCAGCAATCCGCCCAAACCGCCACCCAAACCGCCACCCAAACCGCCACCCAATCCCGCGCCTTGGCCCGCGCCTTGGCCGCC
>CALKXZ010000281.1 GCA_938003775.1 uncultured Granulosicoccus sp.
ATATGCAATAGTCCATCGATACCACCCAGGTCAAGAAACGCACCATAGTCAGTGAGGTTCTTGACGATACCCATGATTTCCTGGCCTTCCTGCAAGTTCTCAAGCAGCTGCTCTCGCTCGGCTGAGTATTCGCTCTCAACAACGGCACGACGCGAAACAACGACATTATTGCGACGCTGATCCAGTTTGATCACTTTAAATTCCAGTTCCTTGCCTTCCAGATAGCTGGTGTCGCGCACCGGACGTACATCGACCAGTGACCCTGGCAGGAAGGCACGTATATCGCACACTTCAACGGTAAAGCCACCTTTAACTTTTCCGGTAATGTTTCCTTTGATGATTTCGTCGTTTTCCTGTGCTCTTTCCAGAACAGTCCAGGAACGCGCGCGACGAGCCTTCTCGCGTGATAGTTTTGTTTCTCCGAAACCGTCTTCGACGGAATCCAGTGCAACTTCAACGCTGTCGCCAATCTTGACATCGGTTTCGCCATTTTCATCAGCAAACTCTTCAATGGGCACTGCGCCCTCTGATTTAAGTCCGGCATTGACGATGACGTAGTCGCCAGTGATGTCGACAACTGTTCCAGTGAGAATGGAACCGACTTTCATCTGGGCTTTGGAAATACTCTCTTCGAAGAGCTCCGCAAACGATTCTGACATTAATGTAGTAAACCTGTAAGTGAATGACGCAGTGTCGTCATGACAAGGCGATGTGTTAGTAGTAATGAACCTGGCCATCGTGGCCCGGCAGTTGACGGTATGCAGGTTGATCAATGCATGCAAAGCTACGGCTGGGCATGCGTTAAACGAAATTGAACAAACAACAAAGGGTGGAACGTACCCACATCCTTATTGCAAGGGATAATCCAAATGATGTTATTCAGCGACAGTGACCTGCGGTATGACTGCTAGGATCTGTGTAACGACATCACTGATGGATAAATCACTGGAATCGATGATGAACGCATCGGGGGCAGCGACCAATGGCGAATGCTCTCGGGTACTGTCTCGGTCGTCGCGCGCACCAATCTCTTGCAGCAAGCTCTCTATTGTAACCTCGATTCCTTTGTCTTTCAACTGCTTAGCGCGCCTTAATGCGCGCACCTCGACCGAGGCGGACAGAAATACTTTCAGCCTGGCATCGGGGAATACGACCGTGCCCATATCACGACCGTCAGCCACCAAACCCGGCGGCTGACGGAAGCTGCGCTGCTCATCCAGAACAGACTCACGAACGCGCGCCATAACCGCGACCTTAGACGCGGCATTGCCGGTTGTTTCGAGGCGTAGCTGGGGCGTTACATCGATACCACCGAGCATGACTTGAACGCCATCGGGATGAGGCTGAAAGGTCGCGTCCATATCGCTTATTGCTGCCATTACCGACTTTTCGCTGTTCAGATCAGCGCCACAATTGAGTGCCTGCAGTGCCGCCGCGCGGTATACCGCACCACTATCCAAAAGATGAAAGCCAAGCGTAAGTGCCAATTTTTGGGCAACAGTGCCCTTGCCAGCTCCAGAGGGACCGTCAATCGTGATTACTGGCGTGTCGTCCATGGATAGGGGGTGCGGGCAGGTTAACCTGCGTTCGTTTCAACAATATGGAGGCCGGCAGCACCCGCAATCTGGGAAAAGCCGGGGAAGGAAGTATTCACATTATCGCAATCAAGCACCGTGATCGGGCCATCAGAAATCAACGAAGCCATGGCAAAGGACATCGCTGTGCGATGATCTCCGCAACTGTCGGCTGTACCACCGAGCAGCCGTTTTCCAATAATGTGCGCACCATCTGGCGTATCTGTAATGTTTGCTCCCAACGCCCGAAGTCCATCGGCCATGACCTGAATTCGATCGGTTTCCTTGACTCGCAGCTCTTCGGCTCCGGTCACGATGGTTTCACCCTGTGCACTGGCCGCCGCCACGAATAGGGCCGGGAATTCGTCGATAGCTAGGGATACCAATTTTTCTGGAACATGAATACCCTGCAATTGTGCGCCAATGACCTGTAGATCGGCAACGGGCTCTCCGCCGGTAACGCGCTGGTTGGTGATCTGTATGTTGGCACCCATCAACGTAAGAATATCGATAACACCTGTGCGAGTCGGGTTCATTCCAACACCAGTCAACAACAGGTTTGATCCGGGTGTCATGCTCGCACCCACTAGAAAAAAAGCGGCTGAGGAAATATCACCTGGCACGGTCAGCGAGGTTGCGTTGAGTTGTTGACCACCGCGAATTGACGCACTCAGTCCATCCACAACCACCTCGACCCCAAAGCCGCGCAACATGCGTTCGGTATGATCGCGTGTGACGGCTGTTTCGTGGACGGTTGTGACACCGTTTGCATGCAGACCTGCAAGCAGTACAGCAGATTTAACCTGTGCACTGGCCATAGGGCAAGTATATTCAATACCGCACAGTTGCTTCGTTTGACGTATGTGCAGCGGTGGCGTACCTGACTCAGCGGTTCCTACGTCCGCACCCATGCGACTCAGTGGGTCAGTAATTCTGCGCATGGGGCGACCGTTTAACGAAACGTCGCCAGTCAGGACCGCTGGAATATTCATACCAGCCAGCAACCCGGTCAGCAATCGCATACCGGTGCCTGAATTACCCAGGTATATCGGATCGTTGGGCGGAATCAATGCACTAACGCCTTGCCCATACAAAGTAACGGCGCCATCACCACCGCGTTCTATACGAACTCCCATGGCTTGAAACGCCTCCAACGTGTGCAGACTGTCCTCACCCTCCAGAAACCCACTGACCTCTGTCACACCCTGTGCAATAGCACCAAACATAATAGATCGGTGCGACATGGATTTATCACCGGGGACCTTGAGCGATCCGGTGAGTTCGGTAGCGGGTTCCAGCATGAAAGTTGAGCTGGTGGTGGCGGTGGAGGCGGTTTGGTTCACGAGCGATCCCTGGTTGGCACGTTTGAATGGTACCACTGCAATCGCACAGCTTTTGTGAATACCCGGACTATGGCGTTGCAGAAGTCAACGAACATTAGAGCCAATTCCCTCATCAATTCCCTCATCAATTCTTTGATCAAATCCCTGGTCAATTCCTTAGCCAATTCCCTGACCGATGCTCTGGTCAATTCCCTGGCCAAATCCCTGGCCATTTGCACAGTGGGGCCTATCTCTCACCCATGTATTTGTCAGCCATCGTGGGAACTTGCACCTGTGTTGCTGCCACTAACAGTTGAGATACAGAACAGGCGTGGCTGATTCCAACAATTTTCAGAATGATTTCACTGGTGCGATTTTCCAGCGATCTACCAACAGCGATACCAGCGGCAAATAAAAGGTTGATCGTCGTACCCATAGAAACATAGCCATGTCTTTGCACCTCTTAGCTCGCGACCCACCATCGTCAATGTAAGACAACACCGTCAATCGAGACTATCACCATGAAAAAATATAACGCTATTGCCATCACCACACTGATCTTAGTGACAACATTTGGTGGTGTCGCTTCGGCCGGCACTAGCACCGGATCATTAAGCACAGATGTTCAATCGGCCGCCGGTGCTGGACACGTCAGTGTTATATTACGGAACGGTGTTGCTACGTTGTTCGGTGGCGTTGAAAGTCAGGTTGATTCAAACGCTGCAGAGATGGCAGCCGCCAACTTTGAAGGCGTCGAGTGCGTGATCAATCGAATTTCTATTTCAAACTGACCGTATTAGCGTCCATCCTATCGGGCGCGATGGTTTGACCGATCCATTTGCTGTGGCGAATTACCACAAGCACAGTCGGTTGTTACGCGGTCTTGCCTATTGCGTATTCAGCGCATCTACAGGGTGCATCCTCGCCGCGCGTCTGGCGGGTAAGTAGCCAGACAACACACCGACAACCAGCGACACGATCAAGGCCCCACCAATACTGAACACCGAAGGAATAACGGGAAAGCCTGTGACCAGCGCCAATGCCCAACTCGCTAACCCGCCAATCAGTAAACCCAGCATGCCGCCAACGATACTTATAAGGCTGGCTTCTAGCAAAAATTGCAACAAGATGTCTCGCTCGGTAGCTCCAATAGCTTTTCGAATACCAATTTCGCGGGTGCGCTCCAGCACTGACGTTCCCATCATGTTCATGATGCCCATGCCACCAACCAGCAAGGAGATGGACGCCGCGACAATACCTATAATCGAAACACCACCTAGTATGCGATTCGTAGTAGCAATGTAACTTGCCATAGTCTCTGAGCTGTACTCGAAGCCATCTGGATGAAATTGCCGCAGCCGTTTTTCCACCTTCTTCGCCACACTCGAGGCTTCATCAAAGTGCCGAACCTCCAGTTGTAGATTACCAATATCTTGATTGCCCTTCATATTCTGCAGCGTGGTGTACGGGATAACCAGTCGATCATTCGCATTCTGGCCCCCAGCGGATCCAATACTTGATAGAAAATCCCGGCTTTTAACAGCCAATACGCCAATCACGGTGAAACGACGACCGTTTAATCTGATGCGTTGACCCACCGCTGGCTTCGTACTGTCCAGAACGCGATTAACCAGCGTCGGTGCGAGCAATGCCACCGGCCGTTTCTGACGGATATCGATGGATGTAAAGGTACGGCCACTGGTGAGTGAATCATTGACGACCGTGAAGTAATCCTTGCCCACCCCTATGACCTGTGCAGTCGCCTCACGATTGGCCTGACTCGCCTGCCATCGTTCTTGAGGCCGAACGATGGGTGACATGGTACGAATTCCCAACCCCTTTTTTTCTAACCATAGCGCCTTGAAATCCCGTGTTTGAATACCGCTTCCCTGGCGTTGACTGCGCCCATTGTTAACCGTGTTCCAGTTACGATAAACCCATACGGAGTTCAACCCAAAGGTTTCCAGTTCCGAGTAAATAACATGATTGCCACCCTTACTGATTGTGCTCACCGCCATGACGGCTGCTATACCGATGGTGATGCCGAGTATGCTCAGTGCAGTTCTCAGTTTATGGTCGGTCAGCGCAGCCAGTGCCTGTCGTAAACTGTCAAGAAAATGATTCATGGGTTGCCCACCCGGTCAATACCTGTGCTCGGCCGTGAAGTATCTACTGCT
>CALKXZ010000282.1 GCA_938003775.1 uncultured Granulosicoccus sp.
ATAACCGCGTTCGCATACATTCACAACTCGGTTACACTAGTCCCGCACAGTTCAGACGAAACAACCAAGCTGCTACGGCAGCATAACCCCGGTGTCCACTTTATCGGGGGAGCTCCACATCGGTACATTGAGGGTTAACGCCTGCAAAAGCTCTCATGAGCTTTGAACCTTAATTTAGCAAGTAGAATGTAATCGTCTACCGAGTGACGATTTTGAGCTATTTCGTCTCACTCTATAAAAACGAAAGCACATTTTTGGCGGCTCGCGCTATCAGAAGCTCAACCATTATTGAAATACATCAAGCTTTGCTAGCTAACAATACCCAAACTTCAACACAGCTCCGTTGGTTTCAAATACTGGGCAAACTAACATATGCAACTATAAAGAACTCTCAAGCTGACAATTTTGTTGGATAGGAGTAGTGCAAAATACAAGTTGCACACACGCATTGCGGTCGATTTTTACAACATGCGCCAACTAATTAGTCTTTTCACTATCTGACAACTATAGCGAGTATGTTGAATGTGTTCGATAGTCTCTAAGGATGGGTTAACTAATACGCATGTCTAGGCATTAGCTAATGCTCGCTTTATCACATCGGCTAACGACACCCTTTTAAGCACTTTCGTTAAGGCATCGTCGACTTGGTTATAAATGTCAGTCAACACATCTTCCACCAATATGCCCTCATGACAGCTGGCTTTTGGCATCCCATGTTTACTACCAAATGCGCCGCTATCTTGCATCGATCTGAACACATCATGCAATGAAATTTTCTTTGCCGGAACTGTTAAAGCATATCCACCTTTTGAGCCAGGATAAGACGAAAGCAGCTCCGCTTCTACGAGCCTACCTAGCGCTCGCCTAACCACTACCGGATGTACAGAAATTTGCTCTCCTATATATACAGCACTAACAGATTGGGGAGCCGATACTGCGATAACGCACATTGAATGCATTGCTACTGCAAAAGATTGATTAATGCTCATAAGTTTTACGGCAACTATAACAACCGCCATAGTAGCTGGAGAAGCCACGATTATAGCGCACGATGGTCTCATTAAGAACAGTGTAAGTAACTAATGGAAGCCAAAACAGACTTTTGTAATCCATTCTAAAAGCCTTCTACATGCTTAATTTCACAATTGCGAGACATCTTCTCAAATATATCAGCGTTTACAGCATTTAACTCCAGTGCTCATGACCACTTTTTCGTACTGATGGCAGCGACATAGCTGATAGTTAACATAATTGAAAACGCTGCCTCAGTCGCAATGATTCTGGTTACGTCTCATTAATTCTGGTAAATCACAATAGCCCTCAAACTGGTTGACTATGCCCATGGCTTCCATTGCCGGTGCGCCACGCTTCGAATGTATCGAATAGCTGGTTACCCGATCCGTTGAGGCGACATGGAGCCAGTGCAGCTGCTTGTTCACCCGCATACCGCTTTCATCAAAATGGGCCAAGTCACTACCCGATATCATTTACCTGGCTTGATGCTCGAAGCTATCCAACTGTGCGTATCCACGATCCAGAATACTATCCAGGGTGCCTTGGCTCAGTGGAATCTGGTACAGATCGTTGAAAAGCTCCTGCAATCGTTTGAAGGGCACCATCTGATACTGGCTCAAATAGGTATCCACTGCCTGAAGCTCAACACCGTACTGCACCGGTTGCGTTACCAACGCCGGAAACACTGCCTTGTTGCGAAGCGAGCAACAGGGACAAGTCTTGATCTCGGCGCGATGTTCACAGACCTGCACTTTGATCGGTGGAATATCGAACACCTGTCGCCGTTCAATATCTTCAGCGGATTGGGCACTCAAATCAAAACCGCAGCCATCACACCGTGTTATGTCGTGATAGACAATATGCTCAGGATGTTCGATTTGTCTCAGCGTGCTGCCTTTGTGGCCCTTCTGCCCACCCGAACGCTTGCTACTTTTACCACGTCGACTTTTCGGTTTCGGCTTATCGTAGCCATCGCTAGACGGTGGCTTGCTACTATTACGACTGTTTTTCGACAACTGACTCTTCAGTTCACTAATTTCCTTGGTCAGTTTGGCAATCTGCGCAAATAGCTGCACAATCAATTCATCCTTCTGCTCAGGACTCAACTTTGATGGATTGATCGGCGGCTGCATACTATTGGGTGTAGCAACCGGTGGGAACATGTCCAGCGAAATCAGCTAGATTTGGCCTGAGTAGTTACCAATAGCGTAAACATAGTGACTTGCCGTTGATTGTTGTGTGACAGAAACAGGACCACCCTCACTCGTGTGGGTGCCGTTAAACGTTGCAAAAAACAGGGCCGTATGGTTTGCCTCATCGTAGGATGAGCTGTGTAGCGTATAGCCACAACCTTTGAGCGGACCTTTGCCCAAATCAGCCAACCAATCACAATATTCCGCAACTTTTGACAGATCTGCTATGGGCTCACTTTGCGCGAAAAACAGGGCGTTGTCAGCCGTGTATTGCTGACACTCAGCCCAACCTTTGAGGCTTTCGCAACTATGAAAAAAGGCGGTGGCAGTTTCAAACGGTGTCATGTTGTTGGCGTCCTTCACGATTTGCTGTGTTGTTTCATCTCAACACCTAAGACACGTATTGCGCTTAAAGTTCTGTGCAAGTGCGGATGCAGAATTTTTCCACAGTTGGACTATCGTCGCACGTTGGTGCGTCTGCCGCGCGCGATAGCACCGCATACGACCCTTAGCAGATCGGACATTTAATTCAGCATGTGAACCAGCACCTGGAAAGCCACTATTGGTCTGCATGATGTGCTCAAGCAATGCATTCTGCGCGCCGATCCAGTCAAGACATATCCCCATTGCGCACGACTGCGCTGGCGACAGGCAACCTATGGTGCGCAGCCGGATCGACTCAATCGGCAGATTTCTCAGTAACCAAGTGTTACGTGATGATTATTGGATCATCAACGAACCTTCATCCAGCACCGACCCACATTCCCATCTGTGTAAACTGCAGCGTGTGGATTATCTGTGTAGGCACCATGGCTATCGTCCGGCATCAGACTGCGACCGCCTACTGATTGATCTAACAACCATGCTGGTGGCGGAAAAAATCAGTTATGCGGCGAGCACAGTCATACTGATTAACGCCTATTTGCCACAATGCATTACCTCAGTGAGTCCAGAAGACACAGATTCTCTGTCGCCCACCTTGGCTGAACATTGGATCGTCAGCGACTTGGATACGGGCAATCAGCGCTACCGCGTCTGTCTGCCGCCAGAGTTTCACGCATTGCTGATTGACCATGCGGGGGCGTTGCTGGCGGCTTGATGTCTACAAGCTTTGCGCCAAGCCTAACGCGCAGGCCTAACGCGCAGGCCAAACACGCAGGTCAAACACACAGGTCGAACACGCGGGACAAACACACAGGTCGAACGCACAGGTCGAACGCATAAGCAAAACGGCTATACGAAAATTCGCGCATACTGTTTACAACGGCAATGGCGATCAGGCATTGTTGAACCCACTGCAAGCAGTTGCCTTTCAGAGCAACGCTGTATTCAGTGAATTAATCAGATTAGCGCACACGAAGAGGTCCATTTATCATGACAGACAGCGTCGTTTTGATCACTGGCGGCACGGGAGCAATTGGTATCGCACTGTGCAAGCAGTTCAACGCAGAAGGATATTCGGTGGTAGCCAACTGTCATGAATCAGATATCGAGCGCAGTACAGATGTCATTAGTGAGCTTAAGGCAGGTGGTGCAGATATTACGCTCTTACCCTTTGATGTGACCGATACAACTGCCTGCGATGCAGC
>CALKXZ010000283.1 GCA_938003775.1 uncultured Granulosicoccus sp.
AGTACGACTGGTTGATCATTGTCGATAGTGACAATTAACATATCTCCAGAGTCGGTATATTGGCCGGTCAAGGGCTGGATGTTGACTTGGTGAGACACCAATATTTTAATCTCGCCAGAATCGCGACGCCATTTCAGTAAAGACTCATTGAGCGTTTGTGTTTGTGTCTGCTCTCTATTTCTGTTTTGAAAAATAGAATTCAACATCAATGCAGGCTCTGGTTCTCCCAGGTTCAACAATCGGGCGGTTTCCATGCAGCGGCACCACTGACTAGACAAAACGGTCGCATCGGTAATTCCATTAGCGCGCAGTGTATCGCCGATAGCCACGGCTTGCGCGCGTCCCGCATCGGATAGATTACGTTGAGTGGCGCATTCTTGTACGTCAAATTCTGGCGGGTCACCAATACCTGGTGCGAGTGCATGGCGCATTAACACGACCGCTTGGCCTTGTTGTAATGCCATCCAGGCGGCAGATTCTGGTATCTGTTGATCCTCTGTTGCAAGGGTACTGCCGGACAAAACAGGCAGGCTACATATCAAGATGACTAGTACCAGATTACGTAGTGTTTTTCGCACGGCAGTTCCTGTGAACATACTGATTGATCGCTTAAAAGTAAAACCTAAGACCTGCGCTAATTCTTGTTTGACGCTCTGTGTCGGCATACTTTACAAGCGCTGCATCCAGATTCAGTGATAGCTGTTCATGCAACGCGATACCTGTCCAGATTTCAGCCAGTGCTTCGTAGTAATCCCCGCCGATCTGCTGTCGTAGATCTGTTTCTACGCCGAGTCGAAAGCCAGGTGATGGCTCCCAGTGCGCGCCGGCACTGAGACCCAACCGAAGTTGGTTACGTTGATCAAGAGCGGGTGCATCAACGATATCGCTCTCACCGAATACAAACACAACCGGTGCCTGTTCACTGGACTGAAAAGCTGCACCGGCGCCAACGTTGAAGGTAAACACATGACGTGCATCCGCATCCGCTCGTTCCCAGTCCACATTGGTATGCCAGGATATTGGTTTGAAAAACGCACCGCGCGGTTCAATGGATTCAATACTCACCAATGTGAAGCGGCGGAGAAAGGCCCGATCGGCGGAGAGATCTTGACCAATACCAATGACACCCAGTTCAATAGCGGCCTTGTCGTCAAACGCTGCGCTGGGGTCACGAAAGTCATGATAGGCAGGCCTGAATTGCAGCTCAACCGTGTTGGCATCATTGCTAGTGGACGTGTAGTTCAGGCTGATGCGCGACGTGCCGTGACCAGCATCCGGCGCTGATGCCGGAGCGGCAACTTCCGGTTCAACCGAGCGCACACCGAGTTTGCTGCGCCGAGACAGTATCGCACGCTCCCTGTCAGTGCCGCCTTGTGCGCTGGGGTCTGTCTTCAGTCGAGTGTATCGCTCATAGTCGGACAGCAAATCCAGTACGCCTGCTTGTCTTGGGGCGCTGAGTGACGCGAGTGAATCATCAATACCCGGTAAGCCGTTATCCAAAGCGTTTAATGCCAGTTGTCTATCTGACTCGGGAATCTCGCATTGCCTGGCACGCAAATTACGAATTGAAGACGGGGTAAACCGACCTTCATCGGCCAGGCCACGTTTGCGCAATGCCCGAATAGTGTCAACAGGAATTGTCCACAGTCCGAAATCGGGTGTTATTGGCGTGGTGGGAAAGGCGACCTCGATCAATGACAGAAGATGATAAGAGCAGTTTTCACTGAAGAAGAAGTAGTCGTAGTGGCTGATCAGCATTTCATAGGTATGCCGCAATATTAGATCCACCTGGGATTTATCCAGCGCCAGTTCGTACTCCCAGGTATCGCGGTTCTCAATCTGGCCGTATTCGCGGAGTTTGATGTGATAGGGCAACAGTCGAAACTTGCCCGGAAACCCGCCAGCCAGTCCACGTATAGCATAGGCAGCGCTAGACACCTCAGGTGGAACTTCGGCCGCGAAATTGATGCTCATGTTCAATAACCGTGATGCAGGCTTTTGATCTTTTTTATCAACCCTGAGCAGGGTATGGCCAAATGCGGACGATGGGCTATTGGGGTGTGCTGTTGGGAAAATTAGCGTGAGTACATCAGCGTCTAAGTAATCCACGTAGCGAGTAAATTCCGGACACTCATTCTGCGGTAGTAAAGAAGCCGCCTCGCCCAGTTTTTCTTCAAACCAATAACGACGAGCCACAAAACGACAATAAGCGGTAAGACGTAACGGCGGCTTCGCACTGGATGAGAAGAATGCAGCTAGGGTTGCTTCCAGTTCCAACGCTGGATTGCCTTTGCCATTTTCGGACATAAAAAAATGTGGTGCATCGACCTGGCTGAGCCAACGCCCACCTCGACGTGGTTTGTAGTGTAGAAATGCACGCCACTGTGGATCGTCTGCCAGTTCAAGCCGATTGGCCTCGTCAATGAGCTGTGCCAGTGCCGTATTGTCAGTGTTTGTGCGAGCCAGTGACACAGACAGGTCATACAGACCTTGATCGCTTGCGCTTTGCCAATCGTCTGCTCGCTCGTCGGCCTGGAGTGTGCCAACGGTACACAGCAGACCTATCGCCAGCAGCGATGTAAAACACAACCATGAATTTAAGCCCGGCATACGCGTCAGGTACCCGCGATCAGGCGCGATTGAAATGAGTAACAAAAGGGGTAGGGTAGACGAGCCCGCCTTCAGGTACAAAAAAGACGGGCCAGCCAGGTCACGATTAGTCGTGAGGAAAGTCCAGATTACATGGTTAACAATTACTTAGTTAACAGCGTACTTAGACAAGTTGCTGTCGCTGAGCATGGCAAGCTCCATAGACTCGATAACACCTTTGGCATCAGAGGCAAACAGCTGATCATAATTTTGCTGTGCCACAAGCTGGAAGGCTTCACGATCTTCATCCGCAATGCCCATTAGGTCGGCCAGTACGTTCAGATACTCACCGCCACCTTGAGCCGCCTCGGTAGACAGTTGGTCCATGTTGCTAGCCACGAAGATCTCAGTGGCTTCTTCATTTTTGACGGTCTGGGTTGGGTCGCAACCCATCAGACCACCACCAGTGGTCATGAAGGTGGTGTTGGGTATGACCAGATTGTTGAGTAAAGCTGCGCCAATGTGTGCACCTTTACCTTCTTTACCTTCCAGTACCACGGCGCCCAGTCCGCAGCCACCGCCGGTCTCTTCGGCTTGCGTCGCAAACGGTATGGATGCTATCAACAGGGTTGCACTTAATGTGATTAGTTTTTTCATATTGGGAGTCTCCTTATGATCCACTCGTCTGCAGGCTGTACTTGGCCAGCGTTGGGTCTGCAGCCAGCGTCGTATCTAGCTTTTCCAGCCACGCAGCATGGTCACCGTTACCCGCGCCAAACAGTTGGTCATAGTTGACTTGGGCTAATTCGTAAAAATGCTCTGCGTCGTTATCCTGCATTTGCATGAGCTGTGCAAGTGACCGCAGGTGATCGCCGCCGCCCTGGGCTGCATCGCGGGCGATGTTGTCATAGTTGCTGGCAACAAACACGTTACGCTGAAAAGAGGCGGTAATGACCGTCTCACCGTTACAACCCAGGCTGTCAAAAGACAAGCCAAAGAGTTGATTGGAGGACGAGCCGTTAGTGGTGGCCGCCAGCACATGCGCTGCCAAACCCGACTGACCGGCAAATATATTCTGACCCAGACCGCAACCTGGTCCGCTGTCAGCAAATGCCGCTCCGGATGATGCCATTATCACAGGCACCAACAGCAGTGGTAGTTTTTTGTTCATCTCGTACACATCCCATGTTGTTGTTTAAACAAGAAGTCTAATGATCAGCCACTCACAGGGTAAGTGTCAATCTGTATGAGAGTGAAGTAGCTGTGCAGAAAAATACAAGTCTATATTGTCATATTTAAGCTGCAATGGCTGTCAAACTTGTGGCGTTTGGCTGCCTTTTTATTGCCTGGCGGTTTACTATAAGTACTATGCAGACCATCAAACGCATTGATACCCAATTATTTAACGTCCCGTTAAGCGAAGTACTCACCGACGCCAAACACGGTGACCACACACATTTTGAATTGATCACAACCACCGTTGCGTTATCCGATGGTTTGGAAGGTGTCGGATACACCTATACCGGTGGTCGCGGTGGCATGGCAATTAAAGCCATGATTGAACATGACCTAACGCCCCTGCTCATTGGCTGTGATGCTACGGATATCGCTGGGCTGTTTGAAGCGATGCAATGGCATATCCATTACGTGGGTAGAGGCGGGGTGGCAGGCTTTGCTATCTCAGCGCTGGATATTGCTTTGTGGGACTTACGCGGTAAAACAACCGGGCAGGCTCTGTGGCAAATGGCTGGGGGACAGGCACATGACTGCGCGGCATATTGTGGCGGCATTGATCTAAATTTTGACCTAGATAAACTGCTAACCAGCGTTCAAGGTTATCTGGATAGGGGCTTTAATGGTGTCAAGATTAAAGTTGGGCAGCCGCGTTTAGAGCAAGATACCGAGCGCGTTGCTGCTGTTCGATCTTTGATAGGTCCCAATATTCAGTTCATGGTAGATGCCAATTACAGCATGAGCATTAGCCAGGCGATCGACGCAGCAAGGCAATTCATGCCGTACGATTTGGTTTGGTTTGAAGAACCCACATTGCCAGATGACTACCGGGGCTTTGCGCAAATTGCAAAAGCGACGGGTATGCCGCTAGCAATGGGAGAGAATTTGCATACCTGGCACGAGTTCGATCACGCGCTCAGAGAGGCCGAGCTATCGTTTATCCAACCCGATGCATCGAATTGTGGCGGTATCAGCGGCTGGTTACAGGTTGCCGAGTTGGCGCGCATTGCAGGCATTCCCGTGTGCAGCCACGGCATGCAAGAACTGCATGTATCGCTGGTGTCGGCGCAACCCAATGCGGGCCTGATTGAGGTGCATTCGTTTCCAATAGACGAATACACGACGCGCCCGTTAGTGGTTGAAAACCACCGAGCTATCGCACCTGACACGCCAGGCACTGGGGTTGAATTTGAGTGGGATAAACTCGCTGCGTATCGGGTGCAATGACAAAGTAGACACGACCGTGTGCAGATCCATACGCCGTTATTTGACGCAAACACGAATCTGAACTCGGTGCTGCGATGGGGCACGGTGCCGCGTTCATTGATAGGCAGTCATCCAGCCAAGCCCGGTATCGGTACCCTGAGTTGGCCTGTATTCTGCCCCAATGTAGCCTTGCCAGCCCATGTTATCCAGTGCCGCTAACAGATTCGGGTAGTGCAGCTCACCCTGGTCCGGTTCATGGCGGTTGGGAACCGCTGCGATCTGTATGTGGCCGACAACATCCAGATGTTGTTGAAGTCGCCTAGTCAGATCTCCGTGCATGATCTGCATGTGATAACAATCAAACATAATCTTAAGGTTTGATTCACCGACATCCTGCCGTGTTTTCAGCGCAGCATCTAATGTGTGCAGATGATACCCAGGTGCATCAAAATGATTCAGCGGCTCAATCAATATGGTGATCCCCTGTTCTTTAGCCTGGCCGCAGGCATACACAAGATTGCGCTGAAAGGTTGCTTCTGCCGTTGGACTTTGGTCGGTACAGCCTGCCATGACGTGCACATTGGCACAGTCAATGGCGGCAGCGTAGGTAATAGCCTCATCGATATAGCGCCGTGCCTCGTTCTCTCTGCCTGGAATGGCAGCAACTCCGTTATCACCTTGAGAATAGTTACCGCGTTGCGTATTAATTCCCAGCATCGGTAAACCACATTGAACCAGTGCTGCCTTGATACTGGCAGCTGGGATGTCATACGGCCAGTGGCACTCAACAGCAGAGAACCCCGCCAATTTTGCTGCCTGAATGGCTTCAGGCAAGCTGTATTCGGTCCAGAGAAAACCCAGGTTGGCGGAGAAGCGGCTCATCGATTATTACGGCTATTAGTCGAAAAGAGACGTAGAGCGTATAACAAAAACGCATTTGACCACAGCAATATCACGGCTTCCAGCACGTGATATTGCTACAACCATTAAAGCGTTATTGGGTACGAGGCAAACCAACCACTGTGCCAGCGCGGCGACTATCAGCACCACCAAATACGTTGCCCGTTGTCGGATCAATCACCACCGCTTGAACTGAGCCGATGACACTGGATTCGTCGCGCAGGTTGTGGCCAAATTCATCGCTGAGTGCTGTGATTGTGTCAGCATCAAAGTCTTCGTACGCAACGGAACTGCCACTGGTACTGACGCGTGGTGCATCAATGGCATCCTGAACAGTCATACCGTGATCAAACAAGTTTACTGTCATATTGACCACAGAATTGATGATGGTGGAACCACCCGGCGAACCATAGGCTGCGATAAATTGATCATCTTTGAACACCAGGGTGGGTGCCATACTACTGCGGGGGCGTTTACCCGGTGCGACATCATTAGCGCCCGGTTTAAAGTCATCAGCGGAGTCATTTGCTTGAGGAATAAAGTTGAAGTCGGTCAGTTCGTTATTCAACAAAAAGCCGTACCCAGGCACGGTTATGCCAGAACCCCAGGTACCTTCAATAGTCGATGTCCAGGACACCACATTACCGTTGACATCAATAACCGTAAAGTGCGTGGTGTCTATACCGGCCTGAGTTTCAATGCCTGCGGTAATGACTGCATCATCCTGTACGGCAAATGCTGCATCGAACTGGCGTGGGTCACCTGGGATTATCACGTCATCATCAAGGCGTGCATCGGCCGAAATTAACGCACAGCGCGGATCGAGATAATCGGGGCTGAGCAGTCCTTCCACCGGTAGTAACAGGTTGTCGTTATCCCCCATCCATACTGATCGGCTTGAGAACGCAAGACGCATAGATTCAATCATCACGTGTACCGTAGCAGGCGCCCCAGGTCCGAATCAAGCGGCCGTATCACCCAGCGGAAACTGTTCTAGGCAGGTAAGAATTTGCGCTACAGTCAGCCCGCCTGAAGAGGGAAATGGCATGCCGTTTATGGAGTAGCCACGGTAGTCAGATACAACTGGCGCACGCTCATCAATGCCTCCGTCTCTAAAATCTGCCAGGTAAGCCTCCAGATCAGCCGTGGTCATTCGGCCAGCGCCCTTTGGACCCACCTCTGCTCTAGAACGCAACTGTGCTGTGACAATTGCATCGGCGATGTCACCGGTATAAAAGGCTTCTACGCCGTTATCCGCAATCATCTGGAACGTTTTGGCCAGATCAGGTTGTACCAGTAAGAAGCCTTCGCTCAGTGGCTCACCAGCGGCTGTTCTGAATTTGGCTGCCGTTTCTGGCCAGAAACTGGTTCTGGGGTTCTCGGTTAGTCCGGCCAGACGTGCGTTGATGGCAAAGCCGTCGCGGGCAAGCACAATGGCGGGTGCTAATGCATCGGCCAGAGACAAGGTGCCGTATTTTTCGAGCGCCTGTGCGGCACCGAGCAATGTACCGGGCACACCGACACCAATACCACTGGTGGCTACGTTGGTAAAGCTGAAGCCATCCAGGCCGAGTCTGTCATCACC
>CALKXZ010000284.1 GCA_938003775.1 uncultured Granulosicoccus sp.
CTGTAAGAGCGCACCCTGACATTACTGAATAATAGGGATCTGCTAACGGTACCGCCCGATATGATGCAGCCGCCAGAGACAATACAATTGAGCGCCATACCCCGACGCTCTGCGGTATCGTGAACAAACTTAGCGGAGGGCAATTGCATCTGATAGGTATAAATGGGCCATTCCTGATCGTACAGGTCAAGATCCGGTTCAAAACCTACCAGCTCCATGTTGGCTTCCCAGAGTGCATCCAGCGTGCCCACGTCACGCCAGTAGGGCTGGTTGCCGGGCTTATCATCACCCAGGCGAAAGGTGTAGACACCGTACTTGTCAACGATACGCGGCAGGATATCCTTGCCAAAATCGTGACTGCTATTCGGCGAATCAGCATCTCGAATTAATTCTTCGAATAGGAAATCTTTATTGAATAAATAGTTGCCCATTGAGGCAAGTACACGACCCGGCCGGCCAGGAATTTCTGCTGGGTGTTCGGGTTTTTCTTGAAATTCAAGCACGCGACCCTGCTCATCCACCTTGACGACACCAAAGGCTCCAGCTGCCTCTTCAACGGATACCTCGACACAACACAGCGTCATATCGGCCTGAGATTCTGCATGTGCCGCTACCAGGGCTGTGTAATCCATCTTGTAGATGTGATCACCGCCGAGCACCAGTACAAAACGGGGATTGTGCGTGCGAATAATGTCCAGGTTCTGAAATACAGCATCTGCAGTGCCCTTGTACCAGCCTTCGTCAACGCGTTTTGATGCCGGTAGGATCTCAACAAATTCCCCAAATTCTGCTTTAAAACCAGACCAGCCGCGATTGATATGTCGGACTAGAGAGTGCGCTTTGTATTGGGTTGCAACGCCCACTCGACGGATGCCAGAATTGATACAGTTAGACAGTACGAAGTCAATGATGCGAAATTTGCCACCAAACGGTACGGCTGGTTTCGCACGCCAATCAGTCAACTCATAGAGGCGGCTGCCTTGACCACCCGCTAGGATCAGCGCTAGCGTATCGCGCGTTAGTTTTGACACCTTCGTATCGTCTATGATGCTCATATTGCCACCTTGTTTATACTTATCGTTGGGCCAGCTTAGCGGTACTGAGCCACATTGGCAAAACACTTATGAAAATATCGCAATCCATCACGCTCTAGACGCCATCTTTGCACTTCTCCACAATCATACCCGCCCTGAATACCAGCCAAGACGCTATAAGTAGTCCATGACATCTGTAAAAAAGCTTCGAGACAATACTCTCAGCGCAAAATCCGCTGCTCACGCTGTTGTGCCCACTAAAGCCAGTTCAGCCTACGAACTGATAGCGCCTAATAGACCCTGGTCAGATACCGTTGCGCCACTGGCCAGCGATTCCAGCGCGTTGAGGCACTCTATCACCGGCCATTTTTCACAAACGCTGGGGCGTGATATTGACTATGCCTCGGCACATTACCTGTACCAGGCTGTAGCGATGACTGTCCGCGACCGGCTGATGGAACGCTGGCGGACAACGCGTGTTGCGGTGGAATCGAGCACGGCTCGTCGAACGTGTTATTTGTCGATGGAATTTTTAATGGGGCGAGCGCTGAGCAATGCGGTGCACAATCTTGACATTACCGATGCCTTAACCGAGGCGCTGGACGAACTGGGTGTTGCGTTGGAAGCTGTGGAAGAGCTTGAACACGACGCCGGTTTGGGCAATGGTGGGCTTGGACGGCTGGCGGCTTGTTTCCTGGATAGCTGCGCGTCGCTGGCATTACCGGTTACCGGTTACGGATTGCGTTATCGTTACGGCATGTTTCGCCAGTCCATAGATAACGGTTGGCAGGTTGAACGACCGGATAACTGGCTCAGTGAGGGACATGTTTGGGAATTGGAGCGAGCGGAGCTGGCTTGCTGTGTAAAATTTGGCGGACATGTTGAACTGTTGACTGATTTGCACGGGGTGGTTACCCACCGTTGGGTCAATACCGATGATGTGCGCGCAGTACCCTACGATGTGCCTATTCCAGGCCATGCCAATGGCATTGTGAATACCTTGCGCCTGTGGAGCGCCGCTGCAACTGATGAATTCAACCTTAACGAATTCAATGCAGGTGGATACACCGAAGCGGTGGCTGCGAAAAACGCCGCGGAAAACATCACCATGGTTTTGTACCCCAACGACAGCAGTGAAAATGGCAAGGTACTGCGGCTGCGTCAGCAGTATTTTCTGGTCTCGGCCAGCTTGCAGGATGTATTGCGTGTCTGGTTTAGCAAACACGATGACTTTACCGGTTTTGCCGATGCACACTGTTTTCAGTTAAACGATACGCACCCGTCACTGGCAGTGCCAGAACTTATGCGGCTGCTGATCGATGAACACCGTCTGTCATGGAGTGAAGCCTGGCTGATCACGACCAGAGTCATGGCCTACACGAATCACACATTGTTACCAGAGGCACTGGAGTGTTGGTCATTGAACATGATTGGCGCGTTGTTGCCGCGACCCACAGAAATCATTCAGGAGATCAACCGCCGCTTTCTCGAGCAGGTGGCCGCTCGTATGCCGGGTAATATGCAGACCCAAGCAGAGATGTCCATCATCTCTTTTGACGCGGTTCCGGTGGTACGCATGGCGTATCTGGCCATCGTGGGTAGCTTCTCGGTGAATGGTGTTGCGGCCTTGCATTCTGATCTGCTGAAAGAGGGTTTGTTCAAACACTTCCATACCTTGTGGCCTGATCGGTTCAACAATAAAACCAATGGCGTGACCCAAAGACGTTGGCTTGCTCACTGTAACCCGGGCTTATGTGCGCTACTCAACACACAGGTTGGTGCTGACTGGGTCCACCGGATGGACAAGCTTAAAGGGTTGATACCGGTGTGTGATGATCCGGCATTCCAGCAACAATGGCGCACCATTAAGCGACAAAACAAGCAGCAGCTAGCGTCACTGATCGTACAAAAGACCGGTGTGTCGGTTAGTGCAGATATGCTGTTTGATGTACAGGTTAAACGGATACATGAATACAAGCGCCAGCTTTTGTGTGCGCTGCATGCCGTACATGTTTACCTGGATGTGATCAACGGTGCTACCACTGTTCCCCGGTTAGTATTGCTGGCGGGTAAGGCTGCGCCGGGTTATCACATGGCTAAGGCCATTATCAAGCTTATTAATAACGTCGCTGATGTGATCAACACCGACGAGCGCTGCGCTGACCGGCTAAAGCTGGTGTTCTTACCGGACTATAACGTATCGTCCATGGAAGTTATCTGTCCTGGGGCTGATCTGTCTGAACAGATATCAACAGCTGGTAAGGAGGCTTCTGGCACCGGCAATATGAAATTTATGATGAATGGTGCGGTAACCGTTGGCACGCTTGATGGTGCCAATGTGGAAATTTTAGAGGCCGTTGGTGCGAATAATTTTTTCCTGTTTGGACTCACGGTTGCTGAAGTGGATGCTGTCAAGCAAGGGTATGCGCCGTCATCGTTTATTACTTCTGATAAACGCCTGCGGCGCATCTTCGATGCGTTTGATAGTGGGTTGTTCGATGGCGCTGAATCTGACCTGATACGCAGTGTTATCGATGCGGCTCGTAGTGCCCATGATCCCTGGCTCACAGTGGCAGACTTGCCGGCGTATCTGGATGTGCAAAAGACGGTGGAAGAGACCTGGCTGGACGAGTCACGATGGACCCGCATGAGTATCTTAAATACCGCTAACTGCGCGCAATTTTCAACCGACCGCACCATGCATGACTACAACCGCGATATTTGGAAGCTTGCACCGATTGAACGCCCAGAAGGCTGCGCTGGATCATGACGCTACTTGAGGGCCGCAGCTGGCCATTGGGAGCAAACTGCGCTAAGAACGGGGTTAATTTTGCACTGTTTTCAGCACATGCGACGCAGGTGGAACTGTGTCTGTTTGATGCGGATGGGCAACGCGAGCTTGAGCGTCTGACGCTACCTTGTCATACCGACGGGGTATGGCATGGTTTCGCGCCGGCTGTCAAAGCCGGACAACGTTACGGATACCGTGTACATGGGCCGTATGATCCGGCCAGCGGTCATCGTTTCAATCCGCATAAGTTATTGCTGGACCCGTACGCGCGACAGTTGCACGGATCTCTCGTGTGGAATGATGCGAACTACGGTTACACACGGGGACATGTCGATAAAGATTTGTCGTTTGATACCCGGGACAGTGCCGCTTATGTGCCTAAGTGTGTGGTTGTTAAGACACCCAAGACCACCCTCAAGCGACACGCACCCCATGTACTGGAAAAAGGTGAGTACGCTGCACGGGCACGACTCAGCGATGGCCTAATTTACGAGGCGCATACCAAAGGTATAACCGCTTTGAACACCTCGATTGCTGCT
>CALKXZ010000285.1 GCA_938003775.1 uncultured Granulosicoccus sp.
TCAGTATTTGGGAGAGGATCGTATTACAATGTGCCATGGCCTGATTTCTTCCTTTGTTAAAGGTGTTTCTTGACAATTCACATTGTAGCAAGTGGTTGATTTCAGGCCACCTTTCTCAAGGTCCTAACGGGACAGTAGTGACGCGACATGACGAAATTTCTATGTCATGTTGTTAGGGTACATGAGAAGTGGCAGCTAGTTTTCAGAAGACTCTTGCTTAGCCTCTGTTTCCAGATCATCAGACTCCGTACTGTCACTCTCTGTACTATTCATCATGTAGCTTTCCATTGTCTCAAGGGCTAACAATTGCTCATACTGAGGAGCTGTCAAGGTAAACACACCCGACACGTCATCTCGCTCAGCCGTGATAACGTCACCCCGTTTGACCAGTGTTAGGACGGCCTCCGATTCGTCTGCTATCACGTTAATAACAACTGTATTTTCAAGCTCATCTTGGTCAGTACCTGAAGCATTGTCTGAAAGCCCACTGACACGTAAGCTCTGCAATGAGGCGATTGCCTCATCGAAGCCAGGATTATCAACGGATCTGTTATCGTCTTCCGGTTTGATTACTGACCACAGTTTTTCATCTCCCGTGCCCGTTAGGCTAAACCGAATATTATTGACCTCGACAGATGTAACATTATTGAACGATAGCAGACTCTTATCCAGCCAATCATTGACGTCACTGGGAAAATCAGACACAGGTAATGATGCTGAGTAAATATCATCATTATCTTCAACGCGTAAATGTGATTTTCGCAAACCCGGTGAACTACCTAGCAAAACCGAAATGGGCTCAATAGTGTCACCGCTGATAATTACCCGTCGTATGAAATCACCTTGTGCAACCTTGAGCTGTTCACGTGCGGTTTCGCTGTTGGCGATAGGTAGCCCACCATCAAGCGCGGCAATAGTTTCCAGTATGCTCTCTACTTTTCCTGTCTGAACGGGCATTTTTAACTCTCCGTCTATTCGCCACTCACCTGAGTCTTTAGATAGAGTCACACCGCCACCGTCACTTTGGATCTCCAGCTTGCTCACGTCGTTCGCTGCGAAACTAAACAGTGGTGCACCTGTAGCAAAACTTGTTCGCCGTGATGAGCTTGTATGCAGTACTAGAGATAGAATCAATTGAGCGACCAACAGGGCGAGCAATAACTGTAAAAGTCGACTCTGTCTCAATACACCCGTGAAAATACTAAACACACCGGATACCGTGTTCATCACTTTTAATGTCGGTTTTGCGCTATTGAAAGTTTCGCGTTTTGCCAAGGTATTCATGACGTAATCCAACTCAGTTGTCGTTTTTCGCTTACGTGTCGCCATAGGCGAGCAACCAGATATAAGGCCAAGATGGCAAGGGTTGCCAGAACGTAGTTAAGGATCTCCCAGAACTGCCTTGCACCGTCGTCCATAGGCGGTAATGTGCGATTAAACTGCCCCCGGCTACGAATGTTCAGTAAGCCGGTGTCGTCCAGCGCTACATCCACAGCATTTGCCACAAGCTGGTAAGGCGCAAGGTATTGTGTGCCATTGGCTGAGCCGCTGAGTTGCGTGATTTGATCGCGAAGAAAATCGTTGGAACCGAAAACGATCAATCGTGCTGACTCCGGCGAACGTTCAATCACACTGTCTAATGAGTCACTTAGTACAGGCTGTTCATCTTCCGATGCCTGGCTTGAATTCGGCTCATTATCATTAAGCGGTGTGGTATTCGCACGATCACCATCTAGATCACCTGCAAGCTCCGCGGCTAGATTGTCAACCGGCGCAAGAGCATCTGATGGTTTCGAATCAGATTCCGATGTGGCCGATTCATCATTCACTGTGTCGACAAGAGGAGATGCCTTCCCCGTAAAAAAGGAGCTAAATTGCCCTTGGGTAACCACTGCTAATGTGTGGGAAGCGGGCTGACCCTCAACCTGCCACGGATTCACATTACGCCCAGTATCATCAATGCGGGGCATGATGTCTGTCGAACTGGATAGCCAAGATTTGTCTGAGCTGGACAACAGTACAGATGATTGTCGTTCAGCACTCTCGTCCGCCGTCTCCAAGGTGACTGGTGATGCCCAAGTCATATTGACTTGATCGACACCGGCAACGATCGGGTTCTCATCGTTCATACCACCTCGTCGCACGTCGACAAACCACGGATAGTCGAGCATACGCATTTCCTGTATCTGCAACCCGCTCACATTGCGTGTCACTGGCGCAGGGAACGCTGCATTTTGTGGATCCATGACCAGATCATCACCGATGTTGATGCCGTGATGTGCCAACCATGCATTCAGGCCCGACTCATGCGGGACCAAATCCAATCTATTGCGAGACAAGCTGGCTTGCCAATTGGATGTGCTGGCTATCACCGTGCCGCCTTGCATCAGGAATTGGTCTACCGCAAACAAGGATTTCTCGTCGAGTGATTTTGGCGCGGCAAGTATCAATAGCTCAACATCATTGGCAATCGAGCCATCGCTTAAATCTTCGCGAACCACTTCGTATTCCGTGCGAAGATAATCCTCCAGAGTACGATAACTGCCGCCACTGCTTTGCCCTTGCTCATCGGGCCCGGGAACCACCAGTCCCACACGGCGAGTGAAACCTTTGGCAAAGCGTTTTAAGCCCTTATCAATATTAGTTTCAAACGATGCCGTGCTTAGATCATCCAACGGAATCTGTACGAGTTGCCCATCTGCTGACAACAGCATGTGGAACCAAAATTGCCCAGAACTGAACAACCCAGCGCTTAATGGGCGTAATCCATAGTTGCGAGTCAGATCGTTTGCAGTCCTGCCACCATCGGCATCCGGATCGACAAAACTCACGCTCAGTTTGTTATTCGACGTAGCGGCAAGCTCATCTGCTGTGCGTTGTACTTCTTGCTTGAAGTGGACTAGTTCATCAGGCAGTAAAGTATCGTTTGACACGTATACCTGCAAACTAACCGGGTCTTCAATGCTATTGAATACATTGCCAGCACTCTGGAAATCGGTCAGTACCTTTCGAATTGAGCGGGTTAGATCGTATTCTGGGTTCCGCAAGCTTACGTCAATGCTTGAGTACGACTGATTTTTAACATCAATAAGATCTCTAAATCCCAATACGTCATATTCATCACCGTATTGAACCAGCACGTCGAAATAACTGCTAACGATCGATGATTGATAACGATCTGCAACCTGAAACGGTACCGGCTCTATACCATATTGTTGATTAGCTTCCGCCTCAGCTTCTGGGTTCTGAAGTGGGTCAACTATCTCAACTCGCACTCGTCCGTCTCCCGCTGCCTCATACTCGCTCAGCAAGTCGCGCATCTGTGGTACCAGAGGGGCGAGCAGTGGATGCGTTTTGGCGCTAAAGTACCCTCTTAGGGTTAACGGTTCCTGTAGTTGGGAGAGGTAATTTTTGGTGGCACCTGACAAGGTGTATTGCTGTCCGCGGGTAGTGTCCAGTCGCCAACTGTCTATTTGGCTGACCCATATATTAAGCGCGATGGCGTTCAATACTAACAGCGCTGTGGCGAGCTGCCATCGACGGTGTCCATCGTGTTTTCCAGATGTCGACCAACGCGCTCGTTCGATGGAATACACAGTTAATGCCAGAAACACCAGCGCTAGACTGATGTAGTAGACCAGGTCGGCGAAATCGATGATGCCCCGGGTAATGGCATCAAAGCGTGAGCCTGTGCCAATAGACTGCATCCACTCACCGGCCTGTTGTCCGAGTGTATCGACGATAACTGAATGTCCGATAAAATAGAAAAAGCCACATAAAAAGACGCTTCCAATTAAGCTAACTATCTGGTTTTGTGTGCGAGCGGAGACAAACAGGCCAATAGACAAGTAAGCAGAACCTAGCAGTAACGTGGCTAAGAACCCTGCTAACACAGGTCCCCAATCGATATCAGCCACGTACGAGAGCGTTAAGGGTAGCGGTAGCATAACCGCCAATGCCAGCGCCAATAGACCCACACACGCAAGGTACTTTCCGACTGCAAAGGACCAAAGTGATGCAGGCTGAGTCATTAAGTGCTCCAGCGTTCCGGTACGGCGCTCTTCGCTCCAGATACGCATGGTGAGCGTGCTGCATAACAGTACTAGTAGGATAGGCATCCATTCAAACATGGGTCTTACGTCAGCAATATTTCGTGCAAAATATGCTTCTCCCCAAAAAACAATAAACAGCGTTAGCGCGGCAAAGCAGCAGAAAAATAGCCAGGCAATGGCAGAGGAAAAAAACAATGCCATCTCCTTGCGAGCGACTTGCCTTATAACTCGCCAATGGCTTTGCTTTAATGAGATGTCATCGACGTTATGCTGCATTGGTCATCTCCATTGACGGATTATTGTCTGATGATATTTCACTCACTTGCATGAAAAGACTTTGTAGGTCTTGCTGATCGGGTTTGATAGATAAAATCGGGATAGATTTATTAACAAGATGAATGGCACATTTTTCTACTGCACCGCTTGCGTCAAGTTCTGCATTTGTGTCTATAACAAATGCTTGTGCATCGCTGACTGAGCTATTCGAGGTTATCGCTCTTAATGAGACAAACCAGCTCAACGAACTGAGCGCCTCTTTTAGCGATCGTTGATTTGCGGTGGTCTCAAGTATAATTGTGTTGGTGTTATGTAAGTCGGATAATCGCGTGTCGACGGCAAGCTTCCCTCTACGAACAATTAGCGCGCGATCACATAGGGCTTCTACTTCTTGCATAATATGTGTTGAGAGAATAACGGTTGCCGATTGAGCGATAGACTTGATAAGTTTCCTCATCACTTCGGTCTGCGCAGGATCAAGCCCATTGGTCGGCTCATCCAAAATCAGAAGAGAAGGATTACCTAGAATGGCCTGGGCCACGCCAACACGTTGTTTCATACCACGAGACAGTGTAGAGATCGGAGAGAGGAACCGATCCGCCAGGTCAGTCGCCTCTATGACTTTGCGTATAGCTGATTGTTTGTGTTTACCGTTGAGCCCCTTGATCTCTGCTGCATAGTTCATGTAGCCAGCCACAGACAGTTCGGGGTAGACGGGTAGGTTCTCGGGTAGGTAACCCAGTGAGCGCCGTAGGCTGTTATTGCCTAATGAAATTTCCTGATTTTGAAAGTGTATGCTTCCCGCGTCTGGTTCCAGATAGCCACTGAGCATTTTCATAATGGTTGTTTTGCCGGCCCCGTTGTGGCCGAGCAATCCGACGATCTCGCCAGGTTCGATGGAAAATGAGACCTCGTCCACCGCTTTCAGATCGCCATAGTGGCGACTGATGGATCGTACTTCCAGCATCGCTATTTCCTCATAAGCGTTAAGCCAATCGATGCACTCGCAACACGTCGCTGGAGGTGCTGCGCATGCGAACTATTCGATTGCCAATCCCGCGAACGGAAAATGGATTCACACCTCAGATGGGCTTCGCCCGCTTAGTGCTCCAAGCTCGGCTTATTGCCGTTGATGCACAGGATTAGTCAATCTGGGCAAAAACGGTGTGGACGAGGATTTTGTATTTCAAGAGCTGTTGTCAAATCTAACCAATTTGCAAGATTCGACCGGCGCAGAGCAGATAATGTCGGTTCTCAGGCACAGCGTGGCACAGATGCTACCGGGACAAATTGGGCTACACGTGTATGGGCTGACGAGTCGGAATAAAGCAAACCCAAGCCTTGATGTCTCCTTGGGTGAATCGGGTCAGTTCGGTGCTCTCTTCTCGGTGTTCTGTCCGGTTGTTTTTTCTCAGAATCAACTAAGTCTGCCAGCAAAGGCAGCTGGCAATTCATCTACCGGTACTGGCACAGGTCGTTTTCTCGTGGCTGACTCACTGTTGTTTACCGTAGCCAATACCAGCATTCGACTGATCTCGACACTGATATAAAGCCCCGCGAATTAAGGGGGCAGTCGATCCGCAGAGATGTCGAATTCGTTAGCATTCCTGATTAAGTGGCCCATTGACAAATATGGCTAGTGCTTTTGCTATAAGAAAATTCACACATTATGTCGCAAGAGAATGTGCACAGGCGTACGCTGACGACCAAGCCCACTGAAAGTTAAAGCCGCCTAAGTGCCCAGTCACATCAACCACCTCACCAATAAAATACAATCCCTGCTGATTTTTTGCTTCCATAGTCTTGGATGATAACTCGTCGGTATCAACACCACCTAGAGTGACTTCTGCCGTACGGTATCCTTCTGTACCCGCCGGAACAATTTCCCAGTTGTTAAACAGATTGCCCACGCGTTCAATTTGTGCATTAGACCAATCGGCTAAAGGACGATCCTGAAAATCTGGCCACCAAAGTGTTTCAAATTCCAGAACCATACTCTTTGGCATCAGTTGCGCAATAACCGTTCTGGCTAAATTCTTGGGTTGATCACGCTTCGCATTGTGTAGAAAGTCAGACATAGCGACGTCGGGCAGTAGGTCAATGTGTATCGGATCGCTCTGCTGCCAGTAGTTCGATATTTGCAACACCACCGGACCGCTCAAACCTCGATGAGTAAATAGCAATGCTTCTCTAAAACTATTTCTACCAGCCTTTATTTCTGCTGGAACTGCGTTACCTGATAGCCGTGCAAACATGTCTTTCAACTGACCGGTAAATGTATAGGGAACAAGGCTTGCTCTCACAGGCAGCACATTGAGGCTGAATTGTTTGGCTATCTCGTACCCAAATGGCGTTGGATCCATATACGGTATTGACAAGCCACCCGTAGCCATAACCACCGCGTTCGACGTGACAGTGCCTTGGTTGGTGCGTATTGCGTAGCTCTGGTTGATGGCGTCATGCTTAATTTCATCGATGTTGCATTGCAACACAATATCCACGTCCACCGAATCGCACTCGCTTCGCAGCATATTGACAATGTCCCGAGCTTTATCATCGCAAAATAATTGACCATGGTCTCGCTCATGATAAGCAATGCCGTGAGCTTGCACGCTTCCAATAAAGTCCCATGCAGTGTACTGACTGAGCGCGGATTTAACGAAATGCGGGTTAGGGCAAACGAAGTTCTCGGGTTCAACGTATAGATTGGTGAAATTGCATCGTCCGCCACCAGACATTAAAATTTTTCGGCCAATTTTCTTACTTCGTTCGAGTACAACCACTCGTTGACCGAGCAAGCCTGCCTGCCAGGCACACATTAAGCCTGCCGCACCGCCGCCAACAATGATCGCGTCATAGTGTTTTTTCATGGTCAAAAGGTTACACGATGCGACCGCAACCATGTTCCATAAACACTAGCAATAATGGTGTCATGGAAGAATGCTATTCACTGATGGACGCTCAGTTCTTGCGCTGGTCTCAATTGCTTGCGACAATCGTTACTGCCAGTGAATCTGTACTGGATAAGCGTAAGGCTGAGCGATGTCGTCAGGATCAATCCGACGGATCAGGATTACCCATCCCAACTACCCATCACGATTACCCAGATGTGGCTGACTAGTACTCGGCAACCGTCAATGCGCTCGAATACATTCAGTCTTGCTCACACCTGGTGTACTTTCAGGGTTTACTCGTGAGTGGGTTGCTAATAACATCGTTGAGCACATAGGCAGCTTCTTCCAATAGGATGTCAGCAACATCTGTCTCACTGTCCTTATCATTGTCATCCCTACCAGTAGCACCAAACGCACGTCTTATAAGCTCAACGCGTTCATCACGATCAGCTTTTTGCTCGAGAATCTCTTGTTGCCTGATTGTCTCAACTAACGTTATGGCGCTTGTTGCTCTAGCCACACGCTGTGCTTCTAGCTCTTCGATGAGTTGTGTAAACGAATCATTGGCACGGTATCGCTCTTCGTGCTGTGACTGTAATTTAGCGTAGTTAGTTTTGGTTGTTGACCAAGCCTCATAGTCGGCGGCGGCTACTTCGGCCCACGGTAGTGCGTTATCCAGTCCACGTTCACCTTGTGCATCTGAATCTATCCCTGTAGGAAACAAAACATCTGGTACTACGCCTTGGTGTTGGGTGCTGTCTCCGTTAACCCGGAAAAACTGGGCCATTGTTATTTTCAATTGTCCCAACTTGCCATCTCTGTCTAGCGGAGCCACAGTCTGTACCGTGCCTTTCCCAAATGTGGGCTCGCCAAGTATTACTCCACGCCCATAGTCCTGTATTGCAGCGGCAAATATCTCAGACGCGGACGCACTGTTTCGATCAACCAACACAGCTAATGGTCCATCGTATACAACGGTTGGGTCGTTATCCTCTTCAGTATCGACTTCACCGCTGGCATTTCTGATTTGAACAATAGGACCGGATTCTATAAACAAGCCAGTCAATTGGGTTGCCTCAAACAGCGAACCACCACCATTACCCCGTAAATCGATGATAATGCCATCGACCCCGCCGTCAGTTGTTGTCAATTCGCCCAGCAGACGCTGAACGTCGCGAGTGGTACTACGATAGTCAAGCTGCCCTTGCGCTTTTGCAGCACTGTCAAGATAAAACGTTGATAGATCAATGACTCCGAAACGCTGTGTATTTTGTGCAAGTGGTATTTCAACGACCGAACTTTTGGCAGCCTGTTCTTCGAGTTTGATCTTGTCGCGCACCAAGGTAATCAGGGTTGGCGGAGAGCCTGCTGGTGCATTAGCAGGCAGAACGTTTAATCGTATCGTTGATCCTTTTGGTCCACGAATGAGGTCGACAACATCACTCAATGGCCAACTCACTACATCTACTATCTCTTCATCCTCGTTCTGTCCTACACCGATAATCCGATCATCGGCACTTAATTGTTCACTGAGCGCGGCCGGTCCTCCAGCAATTATGCGCTGAATCACTGTGTATTCGTCTTCTGTCTGCAACGCAGCGCCGATACCCTCCAAAGAAAGGCTCATGTTAATTTTAAAATTCTCTGAACTACGGGGTGAGAAATAGGTTGTGTGTGGCTCCACCGATAAGGTGTACGCGTTAATAAATATCTGAAACACATCGTTTGCGGAGAGCTGATTAATCCTTCGCTCCATCCGCTCGTATCGTTCTTCGAGTGTTTTCACTAGCTCATCATTGGATCGCTCCGCTAAACGCAGGCTGAGCACATCGTTTTTTACCCGTTTGCGCCACAGCTCATCCGCAGCTTTTGGTGACTCGAGCCATTGCGCATCTTCGCGATTAATTGCATAGTTCTCATCAATGGTAAAATCGAATTCACGAGTCAGTAACTGTTTGGCAAATTCGGCTCGTTCCTCAACGCGTGCACGAAATCGCTTGAAGATGTCAAAGACCGGATTTAGCCGCTCTTTGCGAAGCGCATCATCGAGTTTTAGTCGATATTGGTCAAATTCTCTTACATCACTTGCGAGCAGGAAGCTCTTTTGTGGGTCGAGAGAATCCAAAAAACGATCGAATATTTGTACAGACAGCTCATTGTCCACCGATACCTTATTGTAGTGATACCGTTGCATGAGATGCACAATGACCTCAGTCGCTTGTCTATGTTCAGTTGTGGGGCGTAGCGAATCTAGCGAAGTCTTTCGAGTATCCGCCGTGACCGAACTACCCAGCAACATAGTCAGCGTCAATATCAGTGTTATTATCCGCGCTAAAACCCGCGCACTGTAATGTGACAGCCAGGTTCGGGTGCTCAGTAAATGTCTCATACTACGATGTGGTTGCTGCATCAAATAACGTTCCCTAGCGCAATTACAGGTTAAGAACACTGGTTCTATGAGAGTTCTTGGTAGTGTAACTATCAGTACGGATTTATCAAACTGGAACCCATGCCAGCTCATAAAATTGCATTCGATTGTAGACCGCATTTTTCTCCATGGAGTTCAATCATGGTTCCTATTGGTGGAAATAGGGCGCAAAGTGTTACACCGGGTGCAATGTGTGTGCCCACACCTTGGGTTTCTTAGCCTAAGGGCAGTCAAGATCCAGGATCAGAGTGGCGATTAATTTGGGTAAAAGTACCTACGGCGGATAACAACTTAACGTTCGCATTTAATCCGTCTGTGGGCGCAGTTCTGTGGAGCTTGCGCATGCCCATCATCGTCATGATGCTCGTTACGTATGTCAGATAAAATCAGATTAAGGCTCTGGCGGTTGCGTGAGTGGATGGTATTTTCGTGGGTGGGTGCGGTCATAATAATGCCTGACGCCCTACGCAATCTGGCTATGGTATCGACCGATCTCTGTATTTTGGTTAGTGAGAAAAAATTGGAATCCCGCCTAAATTATTGGAAGTAGCGTGGCCGAAGACAGCCGGAATAATGAAATTGTAGGGCAAATGTCGATCCTGACAGGCTATTTTCAGCCATGATCAGTGACATTCTCTGGCAAGAGTAGGATGTGGAAAGGCAAAGATAGAGGGTTTGGCTTATTTGGGTGTCGACAAGATTTCTCGTTTACGCATTATCGATAATGTACCCATTGCCAGAATTAATGGTGAAATTACCGTCCACCACAGAGACTCTGTGTTCCTCCATGCGGGCCCAGGGCGTATTAACACGTTCGAAAGCCATGACTCAACGCTACTATGAACAGAACTACCATGAACAGATTAGTCGGAAAAACAGCACTGATTACGGGTTCGGCACGTGGTATTGGCAAAGCCTTTGCGCAGCGCTACGTACAAGAAGGTGCGAAAGTCTGTATTTCAGATACCAATATAGAGGCCGCCAACAAAACAGCTGAGGAGATTGGCGCTAATGCCGTCGCTGTGCACTTGGATGTAACGACACAGGAAAGCATTGATACAGGTGTTGCCGAAACCATCGAAAAACTGGGACACATAGACATCCTCATCAACAACGCAGCTCTTTTTACAGCGGCTCCTATCGTGGAGATCAACCGTGCGGATTACGACAGGGTTTTTGCCGTTAATGTTGCTGGTTCATTGTTTACCTTGCAGGCTGTTGCCAAGCATATGATTGAACGCGGGCAGGGCGGTAAAATTATCAATATGGCCAGTCAGGCTGGACGTCGCGGTGAGTCGCTTGTGGCAGTTTACTGTGCGACCAAAGCGGCCATTATCTCAATGACCCAGTCGGCAGGAATGAACCTAATTAAGCATGGTATCAATGTCAACGCCATTTCGCCCGGTGTAGTTGACGGCGAGCATTGGGATGGTGTTGACGCCTTGTTTGCTCAATATGAAAATTTACAACCCGGAGAGAAGAAAAAGCAGGTGGGCGAAGGCGTGCCTTATGGTCGCATGGGCGTTGCAGAAGACTTGACTGGAATGGCCGTGTTTTTGGCGACAACGGATGCCGACTATATTGTGGCTCAGACGTACAATGTAGATGGTGGTCAATGGATGAGCTAATCAACAGTGACTCATCCAAGGCTTACCACACAAAATAAGGATTATCGCTGGCAAATATAACCCGTGTTCTCAATCATTGCAGAAACGGTTCAAACACCAACGCCAATGAGTTAAAACACTGGTTCATGCACCCCCGTTAACTGAAAAAACCACTAGATGGCGAACCGAATCTTTGCTTTCGATACTCTGAGCTTCTTTATCGATATATAATTTACCTCAGGTGAACAGTATCGGATGATCGAATGTTAGAAGCGTTTATTGCGGTTCTAGTGGGTGTTGCTGCTGCACAGGCTTCTCCTGGTCCCAACTTGGTGGCTGTCGTTTCTGTAGCCTTAGGTCAGGGTCGTGTTGCCGCTCTTTTAGTGACACTGGGAATCTCCTCGGGTATGCTTGTGTGGGCTATTTTTATGGCACTGGGGTTAGGTGCACTAATTACCCGTTACCCGCTCTCGTTAACGTTTTTAAAGTTTGTTGGAGGCGGCTATTTACTCTGGCTATCGACACGTGCGCTCATGGCCGCATGGCACGGTAAAGCAACGACGATTCAGACTGACACTAATGCACGAACCTACACTGCACATTGGAAACACGGTGTATTCGTTGTCCTCACGAACCCCAAGGCTGCGCTCATGTGGGCAGCGGTGGCCACTTTTTTGTTCGGTGCTAACTTAACAGCGCTACAGGTTGCAGTATTTGGTCCAATCGGTGCTATCAGCGGTTTTATTATTTATGGAAGCTATGCGTGTTTGTTTTCGACAAACTCCGCTAACGCTTTGTATAAACGATTTTCCCGATGGGTAGAATT
>CALKXZ010000286.1 GCA_938003775.1 uncultured Granulosicoccus sp.
CATTGGGGAAAATGCGCCGAAATGATGAAAATTGTTATGCAATAATACAAGCCAGCTACACGGAGATTCAGGACCGACTCATCGGCTGCTGCACATCGTGTTGTCACCTATGCCAGTCACACTGATAGCCGCCTTCAGTGCCTTTCTGATCAAGTTTGATTACGGATACATCATTGGGCGGGATCCATCCGTGGCTTTTCTGTTTGTACTTGTGGCGGCCAAGTTTGCGGAAGTTCGACGCGCCAATGACGCCACATTGCTGTTGTGCCTTGCCGCCTTCTTACTCTTAACTCAATACTTTTACTCGCAAACTATTATCGCAGCACTGGTTACGCTTCCGGCAGTCATTGCTCTGGGTTATTCGTTGTCTATTTTGCGAGACCCAGAGAATCCATCGCAAACTAACGAGCAACTGAAACTGGTCGGCACATTGCTGGTACAGGGGGTGCCGCTGGCTGCGCTCCTTTTTGTGGTGTTCCCTCGACTACCCGGTCCTCTATGGACGTTGCCCGAAGATGCCATGGGCACTACGGGCCTGTCAGATTCCATGTCTCCAGGCACCATCGGTCAGTTATCTCAGTCGGCAGCTGTTGCCTTTCGGGTTGAATTTGATGGTGCACCACCACCACCGTCACAACGGTATTGGCGCGGCCCGGTACTCACCCAATTTGATGGCCAGAACTGGACTACCAGTCCGGTTCTTCTGCCTGCTACACCGCAGTACACCGGACCCGAAAGTCAGATTCTGTCCTACACGGTCATGTTGCAACCGCATCGACAACGTTGGTTGTTTGCACTGGATTCGGCTATTTCACTTCCACGCTCGTCTGACATCGTCCTCAGTTCAAGTGTCTCGCCAACTCATCAGTCACCCGCAGCGCTCGGCAAACTCATGAGCGATGGCCAGATGATTGCCAACCAACCGGTGTCGCAGGTGTTGCGGTATCGCCAGCGCTCAGTGCTTAATGATGCAATGGCAACAGCTCGGTATCCATCGGATAACACACTGTCACTACCTGGCAAGAACACGCGGACACAACAATTTGCGGATGATTTACGCAGCACCGTCGACAGTGACCTCGACTATGCGCAGGCAGTACTAAGACACTTCAACCAAGAAGCTTTTTACTACACACTAAAGCCGCAACTGTTAGGTGACAAGCCCGTGGATGAATTTCTGTTTGATTCACGCGCAGGTTTTTGCGAGCACTACGCCGCAGCCTTTGTCGTATTGATGCGAGCCGCTGGTATTCCATCACGCGTGGTCACAGGCTATCAAGGTGGGGTTATGAATGAGGACTACATGATCGTACGCCAGTCCGATGCACATGCCTGGGCTGAGAGTTATATCGATGGTGCATGGCGTCGATACGATCCGACCGCCTCAGTGGCACCCTCACGAATCGAACAAGGCCTGGCAGCAGCACTACCGAATGAATCATCGGTACCGCGCCTGGCCCGCCAGCAAGCAGGCTGGTTACGCAATACACAGTTGCGCTGGGATGCCATGAATCACCATTGGCAACGCCTCGTCGTAGATTTTGACAATGACTCGCAAGGTAAACTGTGGGAGCGCCTTGGGCTACCGAAACCTGCATTGTGGCAGTTAACCATTATTGTCATGCTGATAGCAGGTGTCTGGTGCGCGTTCGTATTAGGCTTACCGAGTCTAAGGCGCAGTAAATTACCAGCGAATGAGCAACTGTGGCAGCGTCTGTGTCGTCTGCTTGCTGGGCATGGAGTGGTACGCGGAGTCAATGAGTCACCCAATGAATTTATGCACAGAGCCGTTCTTCAATGGCCCAACCAATCCATTCGCTTGCAAGCACTGAGCGCGCAGTTCGAAGTATTGAGATTTACTCTACTTGATGAAAACAGTGCTAAAACTGTGCACAAGCAAACCCGGCGGATGTTGCGATCCTTACACTACGCGCTGAAACTCGATGCACTGCTCAGACGACCGAATGAGTGGTTTCAGCTGTTCCTCCGCCGCACTGATTCGGCCAGCTTATCTGCAGGAACCTCTGCCAAGCATTATGCGATGTATGAAGTAGATACCCGGCGCAAGCCATAATAAAGATACTGCAACCGCATCACGTTGGTTGTAGCCTTGCCAAGCCCTAGACGGTGTAAATTTCAGCACGCTAAAACCGATTGCTGAGCGCAACATGTAGCTCGACTAGAGAGACTAGAGAGACTCCAAGAATTTTACCAATGCAGTGCGCTGAGCACGGCTCATGGATAATACCTCTTTAAGCGATGCCCGAGCCTCACCCGCGTGCCACAAGATAGCCTCTAGTAACGTCCTCGCTCTACCGTCATGTAAAAAACTGGTATTCGGATTAACCGCTTGCGCCAGTCCAATACCCCACACAGGTGCCGTACGCCATTCACGGCCAGTAGCATCCACCTTCACCCGCGTGGTCAGCCAATGCGTTACCCATATCAAACATGGTGAAGTGGTCGGCTCACGCCAAAGCTCAACTCAACTTCGCCATATTCACGACTACATCTGAGCGCTTACAACCACCAGTGCAGGAAAATCACCACAATCTAGGAACTGATAGTGAGTATAGGGATGATCTTTGGGTGCTTCCATCTCATACAGCCTACTCAACGCGGTTTTAAGGAACTCGCTGTCAAAGATTTTACAAAAGGCAGATATCGAACCCGCATTATTATCCTATACGCGAATCACAGGGAGATCTCCTGCTTGATCCGCTCGATCACCGACTCTGCCAGCCTTGCCATACCCTGTTTCTTCCAAAACCCTGTCAATAACCTACTAAGGTTTTATTAATACACCATGTTTGGTACGTTAAGCCACCATACCTGGTTAGCTGGGGATATCATCATGGGTCACTTCAATGCCATTTAGATCGTTTGCATGACCATTCAACAGCGGCTCATTACCCTGCGCCGTGAACGCGACCTAACACAACAACAGATGGCCGATGCTATCGGCGTTCACGTCAATCAGGTGCGACGCTATGAAGCCGGCGCCACACAACCCTCACTGGAGGCGTTGAGGAAGATTGCGGTGGCTATGAGTGTCACCATCGATTCACTCGTCTTTGATGAAGAGGAGCGCGGACCCGATGAGCAGCTAAGATTACAGTTCGAAGCCATCAGTCATTTATCGCCCGAGGAGAAACAGGTCGTTAAAAAACTGCTCGATGGCATGATCATCAAGTACCAGTCGCGTAAGTGGGATACCACGCGTCAGGCGGCTAAGGGCTGATGCTCTATAAGTTTGAATGGGATCCGGTTAAAGCTGCAGCCAATGCTAAAAAGCATGGCGTGACCTTTGATCAGGCCGCCCGGGTCTTCACCGATGGCACTGACGCTATTTGATCGAGAGCAATCCGACGATGATGAAGATCGGTGGATTACACTCGGACTCGTTGACGGGCAGCATTATCTGGTCGTCGTCCACACCTACCGAGATGAGCACAACGACACCGTTACCATACGATTGATTTCCGCAAGACCTGCAACCAAAAGCGAGATCGCGCAATACCAAGGGTAAGCACTATGCAAAATAAATATGATTTTTCCAATGCCGAACGGGGTAAGTTTTACAACCCTGACGCCACACATCAACTGCCTGTGTATCTCGCACCGGAAGTGCTCGACTACTTCACTGACAAAGCCAAGAACAAAGGCGTTGAACTTAACGCACTGATCAATGAACTGCTCAAGAAGGATATTTGATTGAATGCATTAAGTAATCAACCTGATTTATCAGCCACACCCTGGTAATGCATTAGCAATACGTCCGTAAATTCGGATAAACTGATCTCCTTCGAACCTAAAAAATAGATGATCCCCTGGCGAGCGTTTATCTTCACCAGACAACCAGTCGTGATCTCGATCAGACGCCGGCTTATAACCGATCTCAGAGAGGTTTTTACTGACATTTATTAAACAATCGTCACTTAGTTCAAGACTACTTACATCTTCTATCTCAATACACAATTTCTTGGTTGAATCCGCAGTCTGTTCAAATTTTAACTTAAAGACTTTTCGTGCAACATCAAAAGCAAACCCTGTAAAGTCATAGCAGTTGTGCAGATCGAAATAGCAATCACCACAATCCAAGCCCACTGCTTGATCGATTAAAAAATTCTTGTTCATAAATTATCTGTTTTGCCGTTCTAAGTACCTTCGCACTGTTCGGATATCTTCTCGTGTCGCCGGTCGGACGGTCGAATTCTTTTCACTAGTATTGTATGCGGGTTGGCGATTTTCAGGAGCTTTATGGTTCCGCGGTGAAACCTTAGTGTGCGGTGTCGGCACTCCATTATGAGCTTTACCCGCCAAATCAATTTCCAGTTGCTGATTTTGCGACCGCAAGGTTACCCTATTCTTATTTGCATTAGCCGGTACGAGATCTGCAGCTTGTTCCTTTAACGATATCGCTGCACTCTTTGGAACAGGTATATCACCCACTGATTTACCAAGATCGATGGCACTACCGGCAACTTTCGAAGCCAATTTCGCTCCTGCCACCGACAGAGCTACATCTACAGCTGCTTGCTTTATCAGTCCTGGGACATCATCTTTCTGGTAGGCTTGGTAGCTGTCATAAGCCGTCAACGCCGAGGTTACGGCAACATAGGCACCCCAAACAAGGACGGGGATTTCCCTATCTGGATCAACTAATCACCGAGTGTTTTAACTACATTTCGGACACCTTTATCGCAGTCCGGAACAACTAGTGATCGTATAACCACCTCCGCAGTGTGATCCATTGATTTCCCGAATGTGACGTTTGGGTAAGAAGAATCATTGATTTTCATGCGTAAAGCTCCGTCGTCAAGACTTTCGACCATGGCGGAAACTATCTCTGAAGCGAATCGAATGAAACCACTTTGAGTTCCTACGGCAACTGCCTCGTCGAGCCCAGTGTTGATAATGATGGAAACCTTTGCTGCATCAGAGTCGCAGTGCAAAGCTTCAAGCTCAGACAGCAAAGCAACTAGACGGTTTTTTGTGTTATCTGTCATCTACCCAATCTCCTATAGGTTTACCGGTATTATCCAGCTCACGGTATCTACTCCCGGTATATCCGCTATCACTGTAGGTATCCTCGTGCTGGTGTGGAACGGTTCGACCCGACAAATCTTGCCCCAAGTTGCCGTGGGCCGATCGCTGCCCGTGATCATCACGAGCAATTCGTCTGCCGTTCTCGTCGTAGTACGTAATTGACATGCTTCCGTCGGATCGCTGCTGCTCCCAGATTGAATTAGGATCACCAGTCCGATCGCCTGGTGGCCTACTTTCACTAGCAGTATGATCTGTTTCCGTTGATCTACCGGTATCCGGAGCAACGTCAGAATCGTCAGCTTCGCTGCGCATGCTATCAATCTGAGGCTGTACAAACTCGTCGGAAATCACGGTGGCGGTACCGACGACCCCAGCGCTAATGAGAAGACCCTTCAGCACCGTGTACGCTGGCACCGCGAGAATGCCGAATTCCCCATCAGGATCAACGTACTTATTCGGGTTGTTATTCGCATACGCATACCGATTGTACGTCATCGGATTAGTGGGATTCACATCCATCGGATCGACGGACAAAAACCGTCCAATGCTCGGATCGTAGTAGCGCTGCTGCATGTACACCAAATCCGAATTCACATCCTCCGTGTGCCCCGTGAATCCACGCTCCTCGCCCACAATGCCACAACCGGGTAGGTTCACCAGATCGTCATTGACTGTCTTATCCCCATAAGGGGTATAGACCTCGGACCAACACAACTCGCCCGATTCGCTCACCGCAGCCACCGCTGAACCCAACGCATCATTGAAAAAGAAGATCGTCTCATCACGGTTAGCTGCGTGAGAGGCTCCCATGGCCAACACCCAGACGGTGAACATCAGGTACAGCTTCAAGCTCAAAGAGCGACCTATAGTCATGCGTGCAATCTCCGGCTGATTGTTCTTCATTATTGTAGTCAGTCTAGTGGGATACATTGAAATTCTTCCATCCACTCCAAGCACTGTTTCCAACACCATTGACGGACTTGACTCGCCAGCGGTTCGCACCATTCATCGGAGCATCTGATTTAGCGATACGACACCGTTCTCCTGCATTCAAACAACCCATCTCCAAGGCCGTGTACTGCTTCCAGATGCGTACCGCGTTGCTGCTATTCTGTACCTCCAGGTAGTAACTGGCAGCCCCAGCAACCGCGTTCCACTGATACGTCGGATTAGATGTAGTGATAGATCCACTAGGCCACGCGGGTGAAGGCACAGCCGGTGCTGCCGCAGGTGGGTTTGGCGTTGAACCGCCAACGGTAAATTGAGCAAATGCACTCCACTCACCCGTACCAACAGCGCTCTTTGCCCGAACACGCCATCGTTTCGCGCCTGACATGGGCACATCGGACTTCTGTACCGCACAGTTTCCACTGCCTTGAGCACAACCTGCTTGCTCAGCTGTGTATTGCTGGTAAATTAACACTGTGTTGTTGCTGGACTCACGAATATCAACATAATAATGTGTCGCGCCGGGTATAGCCTTCCACGTGTAAACTGGATTTGAGCTAACACCACTACCTGAGGGCGACACGGTAGTTGGTTTTGTAGGAATCGTAGTAGGATCATTTTGAGATCCACCACTACGATCCTCATCACGACGCGCTACTAATTTTCCGTTAACGTAAAAATACTCACTCGTCACTTTAGTTTTACTATCGACACGATAGATCAATTTTTCGTTTTGATCGTAAAGCGTATATATAGACCCACCTCGATTCTGCTTGACTCGTAAGCCACGTGCATCATAGGCGTATTGTGTTCCATCATTCATGGTCACAAGCTGATTGGCAGCATTGTATGTCAACAATCGAGATATTTTTGATGCATTATTCTGCAAGCGTTCGTGAGCGGTTATGTTCCCTTGAGCATCGTACTCAAAGCGTCGCTCCACACTGCCGTTGCGCACACGGGTCAAACGATGATTCGACGGATGGTACTCGAACTTTGATAATTGATTGCCTCGCTGCATCCAGCTTATATCATCATTGGCGTCATAGCCAAATTCCCAGTTACCATCATGACTGAAGTTCTCTTGCGTTAACCGATTACGATTGTCATAAGTAAATGTGGCGTAGCGATTACTAACTGAATCATTGATCCGTTTTATATTGGCCGCTTTATCGTAAAAATACTGTCGCTCGCCAAGCGCAGCATACTGCCCATTTCCATATTGCTCTAATCGATACTTGGAAGGCCTCTGACCTCTGTTCAATTCGTTTTTCACTTGATGACCAGCCCGCCGCATGAGCTTCATAGTATTGTTGGTGTTGTACTGAATTAAACTATAGAGTATTTTACCTTCACCGCCGATCTGCTTGATTGCCGTCGGGTCACCCATACTATTCGGGTTGAAAGTGTAACGCCTATTATTGGGGTACGCAATTTCCTTCATATTCGACAACTCATCGTATGCATACCGTAATTCATACCGCAATCCATCGATCACTAGCTCTTGCTGGATAACGTTGTTGTCTGCATCATAGTTGAATTTAAGAGTATTGTTCTGAGACCCATATTGACTGGTTGTTCTCAGCTCTTTCAAATTCATGTAAGTGTCATAAAAATACTCTCGTGTTATGTTCTCTTTCGAATTATCTGTAAAAATTTCTTTACGAAGGAGATCACCAGAATAGTATTCAAAGCGTACTTGTCGCCCTTGATTTGTCCGTGTCTTTACTAGCCCATCATCATAGTAGGTGAATGTTGTATTTCCGTTTTCCCCCTGAACAACAGACTTAAGCTGCTTTCTACTATTGTACAAATAACTGGTTGTCTGGCCTCCCCGTGCAAAGCTATTAACCCGACCGCTAGCCTGATTACGAGCAATAGATGTTCGCGTACCATCAGCGTCTATAACTTCGATAGGCCAGCGATAATGGGGTGTTCCGTTAGCGAGAAATGTCGTAGTTGTATTTGACCCCCTTCCATCAGTTTGGGAAATTGTCGGATACCCCCTGTAGTCAGATCCATAAACATAATCAACAACAGAATCATTGCCCGATAATTCGTTTTGAACTATTTTTTTAATACGATCCAGTGCATCGTAACTATATACCACTCCAACCTTGTTACTACTACTCAACACACCACTTGCAGAGGTGCTTTGTGGATACGATTGGAAAATTAATCGACCTTCGGAGTCATAGTGATATTCAATCGTACTCCAACGATTTTGATCTCTGTCGAATACACCTTCCGCAATAATACGACCAAATCCATCAAACCGCTGTTCACGCTCATAACGTTGCTTACTACCATCAGAAATCTTGAGTACGTTATTGCTAAACCATCGATAATTCGTAACAGTCGACTCTGTTCGCGCTGGATCGATCTGCTTAAGCCGCCTTCGCGCATCATATTGATACCTCGTCACTGGATCATTGCGGGATACAGTTGAGGAAGGATTCGCGAAGCGAGACTCCGATACGATCGTGCCATTGTCACCGATTCGCAATGATTTGTTGTAACCAGATGGGTTTGTAATGCTTTGTGCTTGACCTCGCTTATAACGTGTGTAGGTCGACAAGTTGCCAGGGCTAGTAGACATTGTTCTCATTTCCCCTTTACTCTCACCAGACTTGTGCCACGTGTAAGAGGTTGAGACTCCGTTAACTGTATGGTTTGTGACATCGCCCTTGCTGTTGTATTGAAATGTCTGGATGTCTGCCCCATTGAAAATGGATTTGACCTTACCAATTATTTGAGCATCGAAGCCACCGTGCTGATACGTGTATGTCGTGGTTGTTTTGGCATTAGTGGGGGATGTTTCCACTACTCTTGTCGGATATCCCAGATAATCATACTCAATATAGTCCGTAGAAAAGACTGATCTTGCATTATTCCCGTACAAATCTGAATACATCCAGATTGTCTTTGTCTCGAGTTCAACCTTGTCAGAATCCTGTCGCACTAGCCCAGAGACGCTGTGCAGTTTTTTATACGTATAGGCAATATCTATTAGTAGCTTACCTGGGCTGTCCGATGAACCGTGTTCAGAACGTTTGAGTCGAACTAATCGACCACTGTCTACACTATACCGCTGCGGCTTATTGTGACGCCGCATAGCTGTTGCGTTCCGATACGTATACTCAAGCCACGAGCTCGGTGTTTTTATTCGCCGAGTAAAAAATTCAGCGCCGGCCCCCACGCGCGAAAAGTCGAACCTTCCACCATCAGATGTGGATCGGGACACCAGAGGAACGTACTTCACATCAGCTGTTTTGGATGTCCCACTATAGTTATAACTAACATTTCCACCTGTAGGGTAGGTTATACGAGAGAGCCTCCCTGCAGAGAACGAAATAAACGTCTTAGCTGTACCGCTCTCTGTCACCGTCAACTGCGTACTACTACATATTCGTATTCAGACTCACTGGATTAGCACCGTTACTTATGATGGTATCAATATGAAATACTTCACGAAAATTCGATACACCAATAGGAACTCTTACCTGCTTATATCTTATATCCACTCTTCGTCCGTCACTGGCCACTATAGAATCAAGACGTGTTTCGGGACTATAGGCAGTTGGACCTGATCTTGAGTAGTCGTAAGTCAACGTATTGCCATATGGATCGGTTATTTTGTGAACTTGAAATGCGTGATATGGGGATGGCACTGTGTATTTTGTGTGCATCTCATAGGTGATACCTCGTGGTGAATAAACCATTAAATTACCAGTACGAGTAACACGATCACTGCTTGGTATACAGTCCATCCGCCAACCGTCAGCGCTTCTAAACTGTTGTCCATGTGCTCCACCAAAGAACACCTGTTCACTCTCACCATGGGAGAAAGTAATAGGACTTGACAAAGAGCTTGTGCTTGAAGTTCTGCCACTATCAGCACATACCTGATTTCCACCATCCATCACCCTATATCGCACTGATGGAATAGCCAAATACATCATACCGAATGAACCCACTGGCGAAGTCCCTCCCCCGACACGACGCTGTTTGAACACACGAGTTATCTCAATTGGCAACTTACCATTTCCAGGCAAATAGAGATCAGTATGCGCGTAGTTCATCACCCCCTTCAGTCCGTTGTAGCGCTCCCCTGGCAGCCATTGTGTTTCAATCTTTTCAATATCGAAATCCAAGCTTGCTCCCTCGAACTCTAAATCGTCTGCAAAAGAGTAACAAGCTACACTTAACAGTGCTACCGCACTGAAATATACTATCGCAGCATTCCTGATTTTCTTGCAGAACGATTCATAGAGAGAAGAAATTAAAAATATTGACGGCATTGATCGCAGCTTAAAATTAGTGATACCTGAAATATTGTCAACTACGAAGATTTAGTGAATACTTTTGGCTAAAACTGTTACCCCGGACATATGAACGAGACAAAGCCTATAGCGGCATCGAAACCAACCGGCAACCATAGAGCGCAGATAGTGCAGTGATAGCTCATAAACGACTGTTAGACAGGCCTGCGCACGCTGCCCCCGGACCAAGTCAACACTATATATTTGCTAAACACATTAACCATTGCGATGATTCATGCACAGCTGACGCTCTATTCCATAAAATACTTCTGTCGAAAATCTCAGTATCCATTTATCGGCTAAAACCAAGTGCATGTCCAAATTAGCATCCAAATACTCTGCAAGTGTCAATGATGGTGGCAAAGGTATTGGTAGTGATCTGCTAATTGTCGCATTCAGCTCATCAGCTTCACACGTAGCCTGAATAGCTAATAACCCTAGGAACGGTACTTCTTGTAGTTAAGCGGCACCTGTTATTCCGTTATTAGTCTGGGTAGACACAAATTTAAAAAAAACCTGCGCGGCTGATACACTTCGGCGCGCAGGTAACGTTAAAATTAGCGAATAGAACGTTTTTATAAGCACGATTTTTTAGGCGCCTCTTTGGAGACAATAGTAGCTGATCACCATGCGCCAATGACTCACGGTGAATCAGAGTAGTAGAACAACCACCCCCTAAATAGCCGATGAGTCACTAACTTTCTGTAAGGTACCAAGATCAGCACCGTCACTATTAGAGTCACCGTACCTTTGCAGCACATAAATCCATAGAAAAACCGCATACACTACTAATACCAGACCTAATTCAACCGGGTAAATATGAGGCAGAGGTGTTACCTACGGAGCATTCATGCCCCTCTTCCACGTCGTGCAGCATCAAACCTGACTACATACGCTCACCTGCAAGTTCACCATACCAAATGATTCGTATAAAAACGCCATAGGGCCTTTGGCTCGACCACATTTACGCGCAGAATCAAACACCGCTACACTGCATAAATTTCTGTGCTAGCACAGACATCACACAACACAAAAATTGTCATTGATTTAACCACGCGTCCCACTGGCCGCCGCAACCAGCCAGTGTGGATCGACATTGCCACCTGTGGCAATACAGATGATTGCATCGTCCTGGCAAGTTGACGGGTTGAGTGCCGCAGCCAACGCCACCGCGCCACCTGGCTCTACCACCAACTTCAAGCGCATCAGTGCCAGACCCATAGCGTGTAGCACCGCATCATCATCCACACACACACCAGGACCCGCTAATTGTTGTAATACTGGGAAGGTCAACTCGCCGGGCATGGGGGTTACGATGGCATCACAGAAGGTATCGGGCTGAGCATCATTGGACAGTCGCTTACCGGCGAGTAACGATCGGCAGGTATCATCGGCATTCACAGGCTCAACAGGCCTGACACGCAATCCGGGGGCTTCCGCCTGCAGCGCTATCGCAACACCGGATGATAAACCGCCACCTCCACAACAGACCAGAACATCGGCCTGTGTGACGCCCAAATGCGCAGCTTGCTCTGCAATTTCCAACCCACAGGTGCCTTGCCCAGCCATCACCATTGGTTCGTCGTAAGGTCTTATTAGCGTAAGCCCACGTTCCTTGGCAAGCGCCTCACCGGCCGCCTCCCGTGATTCACCATTGGCCCGATCGTAGGTAATGACGCTCGCTCCCAGAGCGCGTGTGTTGTTCAGCTTGACCCGTGGCGAGTCCGCTGGCATTACCACCACTGAGGGTATGCCGTAAAGGCTAGCGGCATGAGCTATACCTTGTGCGTGATTGCCAGACGAATAAGCAATCACGCCACGGGCTCGCACCGGGTCAGGTAACGCACTCATTGCTGACCAGGCACCACGAAACTTAAATGAGCCTGTTCGCTGCAACACCTCCGCCTTTATCAGCACACGTTTGCCGGCAATCTCATTCAGATACGGGCTCTCCAGCATGGGTGTGCGAACAACCACTGGTGCCAGGCGTTCTGCCGCAGCGCGGATATCATCTATGTTGATTGCAAGGGTGGCACTTAGCGTGGTCATAATTGCGGCTCAATAATACTAGCTTTTTCGGCAGTCAGCTTAACGCTGTCAGTGAGATAAGTACGTGTTTCTGCTACTGTGTTCGAACGGGATACATTATTGACCAAAAAAGGGCGTCCAGGCCTGGGGAATGAGATAATAATCCGATGAACAGCACCGTTCAATCCGATGTACGCGCTCTAATTTTTTCGCCCCATATCGATGACGAAGTACTCGGATGCTTTTCATTTCTAAACCCAAACACACATGTGTTATACGGTGGCGTGGAGCAACGCCCAACTATCCCACGCTCACAGCGAATAGCCGAACTGGAAGACTCTGCAAAGCATCTGGGGTTCAGTTGGACATTGCTGGACAATACGGTCAATCAGTATGCTGTGGCGGATTTGATCGAACCGATGGAAGTCCTGATCGACCAGCACCAACCACAGACGGTTCTGCTGCCTGAGCCTAGCTATAATCAGGATCACCGAGCCTTCTACGAGGCAGCACTGGTCGCGACTCGGCCACACGATACACACCAACTGGTGCCTGAAGTCTTTGTGTTTGAACAGCCACACAGTATTATGTGGCCTCACACGCAACAACCTGAACCCACAGTATTTATTCCGATCAACATTGAACACAAACTGGCTGCCTACTCACGCTATTCTTCGCAAGTACGCGAGCATCGTTCACCGGACACTGTTGCAGCACTGGCGGCGCTACGTGGTGCGCAAATCATGGTGTCGCATGCTGAAGCCTTTCAGGCAAAACGCCTTGTCAGACATTTCCCAAACGCTACACCTTCATAACGCAGGAGCACGTTCATGAGCAGACGCATACTCGTTACCGGTGGTCTTGGTTTTATTGGTCTGCAGCTTTGTAAACAACTGCTGATAAATGATTCGCACACCGATCTGACCATTATCGACAACCTAAGCTCAACCAGGCTCAACTACAGCGAGCTGGAAGGTCGCGCTCGAATTCTCATTGCCGACATGCGCACCTTCGATGAACATGAATCGCGCTTTGACGATATCTATCATCTGGCCAGCCCAGTCGGTTCGCTGGGTATCCTTGAAAAAAACGGGTATATCGCAACCGATATTACGGACCTGGCAAACAAGGCGGCGGCACTGGCAACTGCCTCCGGTGCGCAACTATTGTATTTGTCCTCGTCAGAGGTCTATGGACGCGACGGACAGCACGCTGAATCCAAAGAACTTATCGTACCCGCCAAACGTGGCGCGCGTATGGAGTATTCATTGGGCAAACTCACAGCAGAGCATATTCTGTTCAATCTGGCTATGGAAGAACGATTCAATGTGCGTGTTGTACGGCCTTTTAATGTTGCCGGTCAGTGGCAAAGCGCGCAGTTAGGTTTTGTTATACCCAAGTTTTTTGAAGCAGCTATCAGTGGCGCACCCTTGAGTATTTATGGCAATGGCAAACAGCGCCGCTCTTTCTGCCATGTTAGTGACTTGGCCAATGGTGTTATTGCGGTGCAAAACGATGCGCCAGCAGACCAAGTGTACAACGTTGGCAATCCAAACAATGTCACTACCATTGAACAGTTGGCTCATACCATTCGCGACCAATGCGGGTCAAACTCCCTAATACAATACGTTGACCCATACAAACTTCATGGCAGTCGCTTTATTGAGGCGTTTGACAAAATACCAGATATCACCAAGCTGACTAGTTATAGTGATTGGCGGCCACAATTAAACCTAGCAAAAACGCTGCATGTTATTCACAGCTTCTATACCGAACAACAGCTTGGCAATGCTGCTAGCCCAACAAATACCACGAAACACATGAAAGACCCTGTACTGGCCTGATCAACAACAGTGACAACTACTTACACATCATTGCACGAGCACCAACTAGGCAATTTGCAGTTTCACAGCGCCTCTAAAACAGATCTGGTTAGCATTATCAATGAACAACTGGACTGTAATGGTTGCGGACTCTGTATAGGTTACGTGAACCCGCATGTCTATAATGTGAGTCAAACTGATGTCAGTGTTACAGCTTTTCTGAACCAATGCGACCTAGTATGCATTGACGGTCTTGGAACCTCATTGGTGTTAAAAGCCACCTACGGCCCATTCAGCGGCACACCGGTGCATCGGGTTGTTGCGTTGACTCTATTTGATGCACTGATTAAACAACTGACAACACCTGCCAATGCGGTGTTAATAGGTGTGGACGCAGCGGATGTTCAATTGAGCGCCCGTAACATTAACGCACTCAATTCAAATTTCACCATTGTGGATTGTATTGACGGCTTCCAGGCCGAGAGCGATTACACCCACTTTTTGGAACAACACCCACTCATTAATTGGGTACTAATTGGTGCAGGCTCTCCCAAATCAGAGCACATAGCCATGTTGGCTCGCAAACAGTGCCCCAATGCCATCGTGTTTCATATGGGTGCAGGCACTATCAAAGTATACGCTGGCACCAAACGTCGCGCGCCCGCCTGGGTGTCTACAGTCGGACTGGAATGGGCGCATAGAATGCTATTCGAGCCACATACCCGATCCCGCTACACACGAGGTGGATGGCAGTTTTTACGCCATCTACTCCCTACCCTTATTCGCAAGCACTCAAAGAGCGCCTCATGAAAATACTGATAGGAAATCCTGCCTGCCGCCGTAAAATGGACAATGGACTCGAGCGCTACATGATGGGTTCAGGTATACGTTTTCCCTGGTCTCTATTGAAGCAGCAGCACAGCAAGCCGCGTTTCTCTATGTTCCCAATGTTCCTGGGTTATGCTGCTGCATTACTGGAACAAGATGGGTTTGAAGTCGGTGTTATTGATGGTGTTCCACTGAATCTTTCTGATCAAGAGTATGAGGCGCGTGCCCTGGCCTTTGAACCAGATGTTATTGTCGTTGAGCCAAATTCAGCGGTAGTGGACGATGTACTGGCACAACTGACTCGTCTACGAGAGCGCTGCAATGCAACCGTTGTTGTCATCGGCTCGCATGTAACGGCCGAGTACACTGCGCTGTTTCGTGACTGCCCTGCTGTGGACTATGCCGTTTCGGGCGAGTACGAATATGGACTACTCAGTTTATTACAGCATCTTCGACTGGGCGCATCGGTAGAAGCCCTGGACGGTGTCATCTATCGCAACAAGGAGGGCACGCCGCACAGTAACGGGATTGCACCGGCGGTTGAAAATCTGGATGCTCTGCCCATACCAGCACGACACCTGTTTCCCGCTTACTTCAATACCGACATCAATGCCTATCATGATGGCTTCAATCAGTATTCGCCTGCCATTGACATGCATGCCACTCGCGGTTGCCCGTACCGCTGCAATTTTTGTGTCTGGGTACAGGTGTTATACCGCAATGGCGATCAGAGATTGCGCACACCAGCTGCGGTCGTCGATGAAATGCTGTTACTGGAAAAAACCTACGGTGCTCGTGAAATATACTTTGATGATGACAATTTCACAGCCAATAAAAAATATGTGAGCCAGCTGTGCGATGAAATTTTACGCCGTAAAGTGTCCATCAAATGGTCAGCGTTGGCTGATGCCATAGCATTGAACGAGGATATGCTGGAGAAAATGGCTAGCGCTGGATGTATTGGCTTGAAGTTTGGGCTTGACAGTGCCGATTCGGAAGTACTGCGTCAAAGCAACAAACCACTGAAAGTGTCACGTGTCGATGGTTTGGTCAAAAAAGCCAAAGCGTTGGGCATCAAAACTCATATGACAGTTGTACTTGGCTTAAGTGGAGAGACAAAGGATACGTTGCAAAGAACCTTTGACTTCTCCTGCCGGCTGGATATTGATTCTATACAGTACAGCCTTGCTACACCCATACCGGGCACCCAGTTGTACGAAGGGTTAAAAAACGAACACAAACTCACGTTCAAACGCTGGGATGAGTTGGATGGCTATAGCTCATCAGTTATCGAATACGAAGACTTCGATCGCCGTTATATTGAAAATTTCATGATGGACGTGCACACACGATGGTTACGCGCTCGACTCAAACACCCGTTGTGGGTTCTGCGCCAAGCACGCTATTTAGCGCGTTTAACGCGGGTGCAAGGCTGGCCTGGACTTACCCGCCGGATTGGACGCGGCGCCAGATTATTGGTCGGTGACACAGCGCTGGTACGACGTGCAGTGACGGTGGACAGTGGCCAAGAAAGGGTGTTGCGGTATTGATTACTATCGATTACGGGTATATCTCTAAAATCAGACTGATTAGATACCAATTGCCGCAGAAAAAATTTCTGACTGTATTTAACCAAAACCGTGGGTACCGCACCAGCTGGTGCCGGTGTTTCTGTATCAACAAAGTCGCTTAATTTACATGGAACGCGTTCTTGAATTCTGGTTTACAACTCTTGATCGGCGTAAGTGGTACAGAGGTTCACCTGAACTGGATGCACAGATAAAGGATCAGTTTGACACCACCTATCATCAGGTTGTTGCTGGCGAGAAAGAATCCTGGAGAAGCAGCGCTGAAGGCCGGTTAGCTGAAGTGCTCGTGCTGGATCAATTCAGTCGCAACATGTATCGCGGTACAGCCCAGGCGTTCTTGTATGACCCACTTGCATTGGCTCTGGCCCAGGAGACGGTACGAACAGGCCAAGACAAACAGCTGGATGAAACCCAGCGGCTTTTTTTATACATGCCTTACATGCACAGTGAGTCGCGTATTGTTCACGAGCAGGCATTAAAGCTGTTTGCCGACCTACCGAATCTCAGTTTCGAAATCAGACACAAGGCAATCATTGATCAGTTCGGTCGTTACCCTCATAGAAACGTGATCATGGGCCGCCCATCTACCGCCGAAGAGCTGGAATGGATGGAAACAAACAAAGGCTTTTAATTACGCCGGTGTTCGCGCTATGCGCATAAGCGCTGCGACCTATACGGGATCTTCCCTCATCTCCAGGTGCAAGGCAGTTCCCTCGTACGGATGGGCCCGTGCGACGCTCTCATCGAGCTCAACACCGATGCCGGGTTCAGTGGGTGGGATAACATAGCCTGCCTCCCAACGCATGGGGGTTTTTAGAATCTGAGCATGAAAACCACCCCAGGTTTCTATACTTTCCAGAATCAAGAAATTAGGCGTGCACGTTGCCAACTGAACATTGGCCGCCCCCTCTACCGGGCCACAATACAGATGCGGGGCAATTTGAGCGTAGTACGTTTCAGCCATACTGGCTATTTTCTTAGCTTCAAGTAACCCCCCTACGCGTCCCAGAGCCATCTGCAGAATAGAGGCAGCTTGCTCCTCTAGTACTCGGGCAAATTCGTACTTAGTCGTTAGACGTTCACCAGTAGCGATAGGTATGGAGGTTTGTCTGGCAACCCGCGCCATCTCCTTCGGATTCTCAGGTGGTGTGGGTTCTTCAAACCATAAAGGATCACTAGACTCTAGCCGCTGTGCCAATCGAATTGCGCCGGCCGCCGTGAACTGACCATGCGTACCGAATAGAAGATCAGCTCGGTGGCCCACCGCTCTACGCAGCGTTTTCACAAACCGCTCACAGCGATTCAGATCTTCCATGGACGGTTGTCGACCGTCGTAAACAGAATAAGGGCCAGCAGGATCAAACTTCAACGCAGTAAATCCTATGTCGATGTACTCAAGCGCGCGTTCGACCGCTAAGTCAGGATCGGAATACACTGAATCATCCTCACCTGCGCGCGGATAAATATAGGTATAGCTACGAAGTCTATCGTGCACTTGCCCACCCAATAGCTCGTACACAGGCTTTCCGACTGACTTACCGATAATATCCCAGCAAGCAATCTCAAGACCGCTTAGCACGCTCATGAGTGAAAGATCTGGGCGAAGCGTATACCCACGACCATAGACACGCCGCCATAAGCGCTCTATGTGAAAGGGATCAGAATTCAGCACATGATGCTCAAATACATCTTCAATCATGTGTTGCACAACAACCGGGCTGAAAGTGGCTGTGTAGACCTCGCCGATGCCAGTTATGCCATCGTCTGTGGTTAGCTTTACAAATATGAAATAGCGGCCACCGTGGTGAGGCGGTGGATTACCGACAATAAAAGTTTCAAGGCTCTGGATTTTCATGCTGTTGATGTCTTGAGTGAAAGTGCGGTAATGACGTCGAAGTGAACACGATTATCCAAGCACCTGGCGCAACGATGCAATGAAGTAGTCTATTTCCTGGCTGGTATTATAATAATGCACCGAAGCTCTGACCACTTCCACCAGCCCACGCTGCTGAAACGATACTAAGCTACCCGATCCAGCGGAAACCGAGACATTGATTTGCTTAGTCCGTAGCTGCTTTTTTATGTTTGTTGCCGTTTGCTGAGCTGTTTTAAAGGTGACTATTCCACACTTCTCAAGCCCCTCATCCGTCAATACAACACCATCAATATCCACAAGCTTATTGCGCAACTCTTCACCCAGGGAAATGACTCTATGCTGTATAGCAGGCATGCCGTAAGTCATTGCATAGTCAATGGCCGTACCAAGCGCTGCCTTTCCCGCATAGAATTGCTCCCAATTCTCAAAACGACCGGCATCTTCGCGAATGGTATATGTCGTGGGTGACACCAATTCTGCTGCATGCTGATCAAGCACATACGGCTCTAGCTCTTTAATAAAGCGTTTTTTCACATACAGCATTCCGGTTGCGCGCGGACCCCGTAAATATTTTCGGCCGGTACCGCATAACATATCGCAACCCAGTTGCTCGACATCAAGATCAATGTGCCCCATGCCCTGACAGCTGTCCAATAAATACGGTACGCCTGCCGCGTTGGCAATCTTGCCGACTGCGCAAGCGGGATTAATCAAACCGCCCCCTGTTGGAATATGCGTGATGGATATCAATTTAACCCGATCATCAATCAGGTTCTCCAGCGCATTGACATCTATCTGACCATGCTCATCGTTATCCACAAACACCAGCTCAACACCATATCGTGCAACTTGCTGGTTATAGGCGATTACGTTACTGCCGTACTCTGCAAGAGTGGTCAGTATTTTATCGCCAGCAGAAAAACGAAAACTGTAGAAAGCCATGTCCCAGGCACGGGTCGCGTTCTCCACAAAAGCCACTTCGGTGGGTTTGCAATTTAACAGGCGTGCTGTGGCTCCGTAGAAATTATCCAACGCACTCGCCTGAGCTTCTGCCGTCTCATAACCACCAGACATTTCTTCCTGATTCAAAAACGCTCGAAGCGTATCAGCAACAGGAATAGGCATTAAAGATGACCCGGCATTATTAAAATGCACTAAGTCTCCACAAGCTTTAGTGTCTCGGCGTGCCCGGTCAATATCAAATTCATTTTGCATACACTCTAGCGACCATATTTAATAAACCACCGTTCGGAATACAAGCCTGTGCCGTTACACATCATTTGATATGTAGCCACGCGGCCCAAAGTCTACACTACTGACCAGTAACACGATGGGCTGACAGACAGTCTGTTTCTGCTGCGTACCAATCAGCTCGAACCGCCCAGCTCAACAACTTCCACCAGCGTATCACTGGTCTTGATAGTCCAAACAACACCCACAGCAAATCCAGTGCTGGATGTCGTCTCGAACAGTGGGCTATCCTGATTACTGGCGCCGTCGTAGAAACCGGTAAACGCACCCAGAAATACCCTGACGTTTCGTAGTGGGTTGATACCAGCACCGACAAACAATTTAGTTTCAAGATACCCAGCTCTTGCATCGAACACTGGACGGGTATCGGTGGCAAATTGTGGATCAACTTCGTAGAAATAATCCTGCAGCTTTTCGCTGGCATAGGTCACACCCACTGCCGATAACAGGTCAATTCCAGAGCTAGCCACATTGCGAACTACAGCATCAACTCCCGCTTCCACAACGTATCCCTGACTGGAGACGCTGCTAAAGTCAGTGGCCAAAACGGCCCTGATTTCGGATGTGAATCTTGCTTGAATGCGCTCTCCTGATGCGCTTGTACGATCAAACAGCCGAACCTCCAGTTGCGGACCAATTTCGAACAGAAAATCCAGATCGGGCAAACCTTCGCGGGCACTGTTACCCTGCGAGCTGGCATTCAACGATCCGCCTATAGACAAGTCCAGCTTGATTCGCGGCTTTTCAATGGCAACAGCTCGCACACCACCGCCACCGAACCGGAACTGCGCAGTTCGGTAGATAAAAAACGGCAATGCCAAAAATCGCCGATTACTGTCGTTGGAAGCAGGATAGTCAAAGCCCGAGAAATAACCTCCTCCCACACCTACTTCCCACTTAGGTCTGCTGATAACCGATGGTTCTTCGGATACCGATGGTTCCTCGGATTGAGCCAACAATGTCACGGGAAACCCCAGACAGAGCAATCCACATACAATTCGTGGCCAGAACTGATGTCGAGTCATGGAACAAGGATTGGAATAGAATGTGGACATGAGATAATACGCCGTCAGCCTGAAGCGGTTCACTACGCATAAACCGAACCGATCTACCTGGCAGGGTGCGCCTGTACGAGCAAAATTCATCTGAGCATGCGCGTATCTGTTGTGTCCACGTATACTTGGGTTGCCTCCGCGAAGCAACTCCACTCTACATGTTCTATTCCACCAGCGATCTGGATCGTGCCGACCAGTTGCGTACTGATGCCACTGCCATTGCAACGCTGCGTCAGCAATCCAATGCATTGATTGTCCCTGTCTGGCATCGTCAATCACTGGTCGCTCATCCAGACAGTGATGTTCGTCCACAAGCCACGTTTCTGGCCCACGATGCCACACTGCCAGCGGGCCAATCGGTATTTCTGGGAATAAATAATACCGTTCCGTATTTCGCTGTTGATGTATCCAACCTGAACGACAGCCAACGAGATCAGCTAGCCTCGCATGCACGAACGCGCGATGGCCAGTCAACACACAGCACGTTCAGCGACTTGCGCTCATGCGGGCCCACCTTATCTGACCAGGACGGATCGCTGCTAGCCTACGCGCGGGGCATGCTCTATTGGAACGAAAACACGCGACATTGCCTGCGTTGTGGCCATCTGCATAAATCTGAGCATGCAGGCCATGTACGCCGCTGCACCAATTCAGCCTGTGAATACATGGTATTCCCACGTACTGACCCTGCTGTAATCATGCTGGTTATTCACACACCCAAAGAAGGTGGTGCGCCAGTGTGCCTGCTGGGCAGAAATGCAAGCTGGCCGGAAGGCGTTTATTCAACACTGGCAGGCTTCGTCGAACCGGGCGAATCTTTAGAAAATGCCGTCGCCCGTGAAGTTTACGAAGAGGCGGGTATCCACACTAGCGATGTTCGCTATGTAGCGTCACAGCCCTGGCCGTTTCCTCGCTCTATCATGCTTGGTTTCGAAGCCGTGGCGACATCCACTGAAATAAATATCGACACAGTCGAAATTGAAGATGCTCAGTGGTTTAGCAAAGACCAGCTGCAGGAATTCGGTATCTGGGGAGATGATGCGCCGGGTTATAAGCTGCCTCGCACTGACTCAATAGCGCGTTATCTCATTGACCGATGGATGGGTGGCGAACACTGACATTGCCTAACCACCGAAGCATTCAATTCGGATTAACTTACTTTAACCCTCCTACACGCTAGCGTTTAGCAAGCCAGCGCCGAAAATCCGTAGGCAACGGTGTGAGTTCCCCCACCGTCGCCCATTGTTCTTTAGCAGCGTAAGCAGAAATACGGGCAATACGGTCCTGATCCAGAGGATGGGTGCTAGTAAATCGCTCCAGCCAGACCGGCCTTGTCGAGGCATTTTCACCTCGACTATCCTGAAATATTTCAAACAACTGCGATGCGCCATTAACATGTCCGTACAGACCATTTAATGCACCCAAACCTTCATAGTCTGCCGCCTGCTCCATCTTGCGCGTGAACTGGATGTTAGTCAGTATCCCAGCATTACTCAGCACACCGCCTGCTGCACCTGTGCTACCGGTCAAACCCATCAGTGCAATAGCGCTGGCCACACCACCACCCAGACCATTTAATGCACCCAAACCTTCATAGTCTGCCGCCTGCTCCATCTTGCGC
>CALKXZ010000287.1 GCA_938003775.1 uncultured Granulosicoccus sp.
ACTGCAAGGATCAACAAGGTTGGTAGGACCGTGGATAAAAAGCTACGATCAGGGTTTAAGACGAGTCGGTCTTGCTGCAGCAACAACCTGTTGATAGCTATGCTCCTGTGTGAATCACATCCTTCCCATCTTAACCGAACATCGCAACTAATCGACTACTCCATACAGCAGATGATAGCGATAATATTCTCGCCATGGATGGCCAATGACAAGTGGGCACATTTAACAAACAGGCTACTTACAAAAGTCACCGCACCGATAGAAACAATGCTGAGGTCAACATGTGAGGTCAACACCGTGGATACGGCTACACGGCTGCATTAGATTTTGGCGTACACATCGCCATTGTAAAAAGGATGCCCGTGTCGTAGGGCTGTGTAGATAGCATGATCGTCCCCTGGCAGGACGCCGCGCATGGTCTGCTCAAAGGCGGCCAAAGAGGCAGCTTCGGCGTGGTCAACGTCTTTGACCTGCTGAGAATTTTCTGGTACCCCGGACTGATGCGAATGCACAGAACCACTGCCAACGACCTGCACCCTAACATCGTCACCAAAGACGTGCTCAAATATGGCACGGCTTCTGGCAACGTGATAGTCGCTGGTTACCACGACAACTGATGCCCACAAACGAGGCATAGCAAAATTAACTTTAGCGAAATACGCATCACCGACCGTGTCGCGCGAATGCCGTTCAACCAACACTCGGTCTGCTTCAATACCTCTGTGCTCACAAATATAACGCCGAAAGGCATCACCAATCGTGATATCCGACCCAGGCAGGTATGCCCAACCGCTGGTCAGGATACACCGTGCACCACGCTCATTGAGCAGATCCACCGCTTTGTCCGCACGCGCTTTGGACTCGTCATTCAGTACGCCTTGCGCGTTCATTTTATTAGCTAACACAATAACAGCATCAGGATGCAGATTGATTGTGGACTGCTGTGTATCAGTGGCGTTACTCATCAATGTTTACGCTTGTTGGGCTGAATTATCCAGTGGGCTGTATTATTCCCGAAATCAGCGATCAAAGAACCCGCTGATTCAAACAATTAGTTGACTGCATCTGCACTAAGCACGCTGCCAGCCAGCACCATCATCCCGAACAAGTCCAATCGGTTACAAGGCCCACTATCTGACTATGCTACGCAAGTAACGTGTTAACTGATTAGCAAGACAGCACGAAGCTTGATTCAAACTCATTACCCCGACGGATACCCGTTTGATAAGAATGAGATTGATCAACAAAACCGATGAATCAGCGAATAAAGTGCTTTTTCTGGGCTACTCAGAGTCTGAAACCGTGCTCATTGATCATCTGGTTGAGCGTGACTGTGAGCTGTGGCACGCGTCCGAACCGATCTTCTCACTCGCTGGTTACACGCTGGTGGTCAGCTTCGGCTACCGGCATCTGATATCCGCTGAATTGCTGGGTACAGCCACTTGCCCAGTTATTAACCTACACATGTCGTATTTGCCTTGGAACCGCGGCGCGCACCCAAACTTCTGGTCGTTTTTTGACTGCACCCCCAGTGGTGTATCTATCCACTTGATTGACGAAGGCATTGACACCGGGCCGATCCTGTATCAGCGCTACGTTAACTTTGCCGATGATCAAATCACGTTTGAGCAAACCTATCAACAACTGTTCGATGAGCTTGAAACCCTATTTTTAACGCACCTTACCGACCTTCTTTCCGGTCAATATGAAGCTGTGAGTCAACGTCGTAAGGGTAGTTTTCATTTGGTCAGCGATCTACCGTCAGAATTCAGCGGCTGGGGCGCGTTGATTCAGGACGAAGTGATCAAGCTCGATCAACTACTGTCACTGGAACCAATCAACCTCTGATGTTTACGATTAATAACAGGCGTATAGGGCCCGATGAGCCCCCATACATCATTGCCGAACTGTCCGCAAACCACAATGGGTCGCTAGAACGGGCGAAAGCATCCATAGTGGCTGCACAAGCAGCCGGTGCACACGCAGTCAAGCTGCAGACCTACACTGCAGACACCATGACGATTCAGAGCGACAAGCCTGATTTTATCGTTAGCGGTGGGTTATGGGATGGGTATACTCTCTACGATTTGTATGAGCAAGCCCATACGCCATTTGAATGGCATGAGGCGCTATTCACTCTGGCCAGCAATATCGGCTTGACGGCATTTTCCAGCCCCTTCGATGAGACCGCCATTGCGCTGTTGGAGAGTCTGGATGCACCTGCCTATAAAATTGCATCCTTTGAATTGACTGATCTGCCACTCATTGCCTGTGCTGCCCGAACAGGCAAGCCGTTGCTGATGTCCACGGGTATGGCATCGTACGATGAAATTGCCGAAGCTGTTGAGACGGCAAAAATGTCAGGCTGTACGTCAGTATTGCTGTTCCATTGCATCAGTAGCTACCCTACTCCGATAGATCAGGCAAATCTGCGGCAAATACGTCAACTCAAAGAAACTTTTGATGTCCATGTCGGGCTCTCTGACCATACTCTAGGTAATATAGCGGCGACCACGGCTATCGCCATGGGTGCTTGTGCCATTGAAAAACATTTCACGCTAGATCGTTCTGAACAAGGACCGGACAGCTCATTTTCAATTGAACCCGATGAGCTTGCGCAACTGGTTATCGATACCGGTGACGCATGGAAAGCACTGGGCACGGCTGGATTTAGCCGCCCCAGTGCAGAGAAAAATAGTCTGGTATTCCGCCGATCACTGTATTTCATGAACGATCTGGCTGCGGGTCAAGTTATACGGCCACAAGACATCAGACGAATCCGACCTGGTTACGGATTACCCCCCAAGTACCACAACGAGATCATCGGCCAGACACTCTGTCGAGATGTTCAGCGTGGCGAGGCCGTTACCTGGGATGCAGTACAGATTAATGCATCGCACTGCGTGCAGCGTGCGTCTTGATGTACAAGCTATGTGATCTGACACGGACATGAATTGTCTAACTGTCCAACACCCATAAGCTATTAAGCGATACGTCGGTGGTGTGTAATACCCGATGCCGTTGTTTGATGAAGTCCCAGTGCTGTGAACAACGCTTCGGCTCGCTGCCAGTCCTCGGGGGTGTCAATATCCTGCACGCGCCAGCGTGGCAATGGCAATGCGATAGTTTTTAAGACATACAAGGTTCGCTCATCGAGCCATGACTCAGCGCTGGCCCAATAGAATTGACCGGCGTCATGCCAGATCTCTTCAAGATCTTGACTGCGCGTATTAAAGTGCTCGGGGTGTAGCATTTCCAAGCAATTCGATGAGTTGATACGTGCAGCGCGTTGCACTGGAAACGCAAAACTGGTTACAGGCATGACGTACCCAGAGTTTTCCAGTAACTCGTAGGCTTCACGAATATCTGCAGAGCGTGCAAACGGCGCGGTGGCGTACAGGCAACACACAGGCAAATCAACGCGGTAGTTATCAGCCATTTCATCAGCCACGTATTGAATAGCATGTTGAATCACCGCTTGTGTAGCGGTATGGTCATCTGCCAGATTTGCAGGTCGAACAAAAGGCACACTGGCCCCTGCATTCACAGCCACACGTGCAATAATGTCAGAGTCAGTGCTGACCAGTATCTGGTCAAAACAGCCTGATTGCTGAGCAGCTTCGATAGACCACTGAATCATGGGTTTGCCACAGAATACCTTGACATTTTTGTCCGAAATTCGCTTAGACCCACCACGCGCCGGAATAATACACAGGCTCACATCAACACCTAAATAATCTGGATTTGCGCTCAGCGCAGCAGATCTTGTACCGGCAATTGCGGACTAGAACGGCAAGTAACCCAGCGAACACGGAACAGCTTACGTTTCAAGTACAGCCGCGCTCTGGCGGCACAACACATGAATAGTGAACCGTATAGCCGAGAAGATAGGCAGATCGCCAGCAGAGAGACAACTTTGAAAACAGACAATAACGATCAGGCAAGCCGCCGATATGAGGTGTTTATCGAGGGGCAAGGTGTGGATCTGTGTATTCCGTCGTCGCTGGCCATTGACGAAGACAACTGGCATGCGTGGTTCAATCAAACAGACAGGCTGCACAATACCGGACACGGCATATTCCCCAACACCACAGCAAGCCAGGAACAGGTTCTGATCCAATGTAATACGCGAGACCGGATTACCCTATTGATTTGTCGCAAGGATAACCAACGCGCTGTTGGTGTTATTAGTTTGCAACAGATCGACTTGTCATTCCGACAAGCTGAAATTGCACTCACAGTCGGTGAACTGAAGCAACCACCCATGATGGCACTCGAAGCCATGGCACTGCTAACTGAACATGCAATGGATCAGCTTGGGTTACACCGTGTCTATGCCGGACAAGCGTATCCAGGGCTGGTTGGCTGGAACAAGCTACTCGAACTCATCGGCTACAAGACCGACGGCATACACAGAAAAGCGTTCAGACGGGCGCACCATTTTTCTGACGTTGCCCATATATCTATCACTTGGGATGATTACAAAGCATTGGTTGATCACCGTGGTTGTCTGTGGCCCGATTCGAAAACCATCAAGATATTATTGAAAAAGCAACCGCGAGTATCATTCGCTGAACAGCTGGACACCCTGAAAAATGAGTTGGATACTCAGTACTTTAGCTTTCTCTACCATTAAGTGGTTCTAAGTTCATCACGCCTAGACCATACCTTAGCAAATGCCTCTATCACATCGTTAAGATCACCTTTGGTCATGGAAGGCACCATAAATTCATGATGAATGAGTGTGCTGTTGTGCAATTGCTCCACCACCGGGCAGCAGACCTTGGAATAGTCTGGAAGGGATTGAGTGAAGTTCGAAGGCCCGGCTAAATCTGTGAATATGGGCAGCTGATACAGCGGTTTCACGTAACCACAGCCAATTTTGACACCTTCAGATTCCCGCAATTCAAACGCTGGTAGCTCAGCTTTCAGAGCGAACACAAAGTCATTACGGGCCAGGCCTGTCTGTTCTTCGTCCCACACTATTGCGTGCTGATAGTAAGCATGGGTAGCGAGAGGACGAGGTGGCACGAATGTCATACCTGGAATAAAATCAAGTTGTGACTCTAGATAACGGATATTAGCAATACGGGTATCCAGCAATGTATCCAGTTTGAGTAGCTGTTGCGTTGCTATGGCCGCATCAATCTCACTCATACGAAAATTAAACCCCAGCATATTGGGTGATGCGCTCTGGCCTTTGCTCGCAACGACGGCCTCTGCATGGTTTCTGATCAGTTGAACCCGTTCAGCCAGCTCATCATCGTCTGTCACCACCACACCACCCTCACCACAGTGGATATGTTTGTGGTAGTTCAGTGAAAAAACACCTATGTGCCCCAACGCCCCTGCATAGTGACCGTTGTAGGTAGCGCCCGGCGCCTGTGCGCAATCCTCAACGACATACAGACCATGCTTATCAGCCAGTGCATTGATCGCCTGTGCCTCATAGGGTTGACCGAAGAGATCAACCACTAGTATGGCACGCGTGCGCTCGGTTATCGCCTGTTCAATAGCCGCTGGATCCAGGCACAAGTAATCCGGCTCCAGATCAACAAACACCGGTATGCCGCCATACAGCAATGGAGCGGTGGCAGATATAGACATACTGTACGCACAGACGATGACCTCATCGCCGGGTTGAATACCAATGGCGCCCATGGCGCAGTACAAACCCGATGTATTGGAATTGACCGAGATCGCATGCTGTGAGCCAAACTTGGTTGACCACCGTTGCTCAAGGCTCTGTACCTGATCTCCCCCATAGAAGTCTGCATGATCAGCTCCAAGAAACCGAGACAGCGTCCCTTTTTCAAGTACCGCTTGTACGGCCGTTTGCTCTGCAATACCAATGGTCTTATGCGCCGGAAACAGCTTTTTGCGTAGGGGTTGACCACCGTGTAGCGCCAGCTTACTCATAGATTCTGATCCAGTGCTTGTAAGCGGCTGCGTTGATCACACAGGTGTAATACCGCATCCAGTATTCTTGCCCCGGCACCCTGATGCCATGTTAATTCAGCCTGGGCATCTTGGTTGCTAGCATCAACACGATGCTCCGTCCCGTTGGATACGTTATTTACTTCACCAGCCTCAACACGATGAATATCGGTTTTTAAATCTGACACCAGGGCGTCTATCCAGACTTGCACTTCTGTCTTCAGCAGCGCATCGTTATCAACAAAACAGATTCCCCGCTTCATCGACAAAAAGCGTAATGCATCCAGTTGCAAACCCGGTTGCAGGCTCATCACCGGGTATCCACGCAACCACATCTCATACAACAGCACAGACGCCATACCGATAACTCCGTTTGCCCGTGCCATTACAGACGCCTTATCACTATGCGTGACGACTGTTGCGTTTAGCTCACCACAATAGGTCTTGACAAAGTGTTCAAGTTGTACAGCGTTTTCCCGTGGGTGAGGAAACACACACAGTTCAACGTCTGAATTAAGCTCGTTAAGAATGTTGAACAGCTGTTTGAGTACGCTCTGTTCGGTATAACCGCGATAGGAGCTGCACGATGAATCAGCTGCCGTGTCCAGACTGACCGGTTCAGAGACAAATATCAACACAAGGTGTTCGGCTAAATGCGCAGAGGCAGGCCAATGACTACGCGCTTTAACCGCCTGTAGCGCAGGTGTGCCGGTGACTACCAACGTACGCTTATCAATACCTGCCTGGATTGCTTGATGCCGGGCGTAGTCATCCATAACGGCATAGATATCCGGTGTTACCACGCCGACATCATCAATCATCAACCGTTCTGAGTAGTTGGTCCAATGATCCAGTAAATGAACGACGGGAATTGCCCGAGATTGTGCGTAAACTGCTACTTGTAATGCTAATGTATCATGGCTGCTACTGGTAAAGAGCACAGCATCGGGCAATAGACTGTCAATCAGAGATTGCACTGCATAGCTCGATGGGTCACACACGTGATAGCTTGCATCGGCAAGATGATCAACACTGCCGACGTACCCATGGTCTATCACATGACAGTCCAGTGCTCTGCCCAGCGCCTGTTCGATAACCGGTAACAGAGAACGTGCGCCACCAACGTCCCCCATGGCAAACAGCAGCGTTGGCACGCTGCCCGTTGTGCTGACATGCTGCCGTGGATGGATCATTGTCATAAACTAAGCTGCTCGCAACTGATCTGAATCGTATCGTTCAGCAGTGGCGGAAAAAATGCGGTCCACCAGATGTTGTGCAGACATAGCGGTGGATAGGTTACTCAGCGGTTGACGACCCAGTTCATGCGCAGTAATCAAGTCGTCTAATAAGCGCGGCATAACCACTGCGGATTGATCACTGAGTACCTGGCTGCTGAGAACACCCTCAGTAACCCAGTCTAATCTGGAAAACCCGGCGTACAGGGGATTGTCCACTTGCTGCTCTCGACGTTCAGACAAACCACCATGCAACACCTGAGCACGACCGGCAGAGCCATGCAGTGACACGTCAATACTGTGCGTCTCAATGTTCTGACCCAGCGCCGTACAGACCAAACCTGATGCGTAGGACAGCAAAAACGATGGATTGCTTTCGTCAGAGGAACCAGGCAGAGCCACCACGGCTTCTGGTTGCTCACCGTTAAGCAGGTAGTCAAGTAGGTCGAGCAAATGCACGCCATTAGTTAGAAGGCCCCGCGAATACACCAACGATATACCCGTGCAGTGTCCCAGCGCCGCGCTCTGTATAAGCTGCTTCAGCCGTATATAGACGGGCAGATAGCGTCGTTGATACCCCACCATTACTGCGCTTCGACCCAACGACGCCTGTAGTGCTAACAATTTTTCACTGTCCTCAAGCACCGGGGATATGGGTTTCTCCAACCAGATCATCTTGACCTGCGCCTGAAGACATTGTTCTAGATGCGATGCATGAAATTCAGTCGGTGAAGCAATACTCACGATATCCGGGTGCATCTGTAGAGCACTGTCCAAACTGTTGCACGTCGCTATGCCAGTACTGCGCTCAAATGCCGTGCACTGGCTTGGGTCTGGATCAACCCCAACAAGCACTCTGACCTTTGCATGCGCCTGAAAACTACGATAATGCGTTAAACACGCAGCACTGTCTGGTGAATCATACCGCCAGGCTATGTTCCCCAGTCCTACTATGGCTGCTGTATACACGTTGGTTCTTGTTGTCTCTATCCAGGGTCAACAGGGCGTGACGCTAACCTGTCTTAGCCTATCTGCCCAGTGGGTGCGATGACCCAGGTGTTGTTGTCTTGTTCATGACAGGTTCAGCAGACACCGTTCCAAACAGTGCACCAAGTAACCTGTCACCACAAGTATTCGCAGCGACTTTTATCCGTTAATTAAACCGCGTATCTAACACTAGAGCCTGGTTGTGCACGTGCATCTGGCGAATATATTGCGCCACAGGTCAGTTGAGTTTGTTTGGTCATGGCGGCGCTTCATTATCCACCACAGACGTCAACAGTAGCATTCCATTTGAGGGAATATCGTGTCTTTCTATTTCAATACAAATAGCTGGGGAGAGCGGTTTATCGATGATCTGCATCGTGATGCATTCATGGATTTACCGTACTCCGAGTACTTTGATCGCTATATCGATATTGAATTCTCGCATGAGGACACACTGTATCTGATCAGTGGGTCCGACTCCGGGCTACTGATCAAGCACACCCTGACCCTACCGTATATACGAGGCTCAAAATTTGTCTTCGTGGAACCCGATACTGTACACACAGCCGTTGTGCAAGAGCTGAGTCAGCTGCTACAGGACAATCAACAAACACTGATCAGCAACAACCATATCTGTCTGTACAGCGAGAGTGATTGGCAAAAGGAGACGTTTGACGGTAGCGAATCAACCTGGCTACTGGGTGGAAAAATGCTACTGAGCCAGTCGCAGGCAAGTATCACAGACTACGCACAAATCTATACGCCTCTGTTTAAGTCTATACGCAACGAAACAGAACAATGTAAGCTGGAGTTGTCAGTGCGCTTCGGTAGTAACGTATTTTGTAAAGCCCAGCTGCGCAACGCAGCGGACAATCTCTACCCACTGAAAATGTCCACCACTTTCGGCCAGGGTCATACCGCCATTATTCTCGGCGGCAGTCCCTCGTTAGACAATCATTTAGACTGGATTATCGAGCATAGAGACTCACTGTTCATTATTGCGATCTCCCGTTTATGCAAACGTCTGGCTGATATATCCTTGCTGCCAGATTTGGTGGTGTCATTAGACCCGTTCTCATACTCCTACGATATCAGCAAGTACGGCATTCTTTGGAAAGAGGTACCGCTGGTAAACGCGTATCACGTCGCTCCTCAGTATCTACAAGAATGGCAAGGACCACACGTATTCCTGGGTAAGCAGTTACCTTGGCATCAGGCA
>CALKXZ010000288.1 GCA_938003775.1 uncultured Granulosicoccus sp.
ATTGGCCAGTCTGGCTATGGTTTCGTTACCGTGTTTTCGGTTGGATAACCCGGTTAATTCGTCATGCGTGGCCTGATGGCTCAGATTCTGTTGATCACGCTTGCGCTTGACAGCATCCTCGCTAGAAGCCAGTGCAATCGCTTCTAGGCTGCGACACAGACGGCCCAACTCATCGTTAGTCGTATCTTCCAAGTTCGTCGTTAGTGTACCGTGTGACAGCTGCTCTGCGCCTAAGGCTGCGTGTCTAATACGCCTGATGAGAGGAAAGATTGCGAGCACAAATGTAGCAATAACGCTCAGCAGACTAACTGAGCTGATGAGGCTAACCCAATAAATGAGCGCGTTGTCGATAAGGCTTGAATCTGCGCTATTGGCGGAGTTAATCGCCCATGCGCTCACCAGTGTAATGGGCAGTAGCGTGACCGTTAACCAAAGTGCAGCCCTGGCACGTAACGTTAACGCGATCTGAACAGTCATGAATAATTGCGACGACGATTTTCGAGCTTATCGCACTTAGCGGCAGACGGATCGTCTGGATACAGTGAGTCCAGGTCACTACATGTAGCTATCGTCAGCCAATGGAGCCTTGTAAGAATGCCCAAATTGTAGGGTTATGCCTGAGTTTGTGACCATGTTCTCAGGTGAGCCGTTCCAACTCATTCATGTAATGTCTTCCTACGCTCGGCGCGCAATTGTGTGGGCCAATCGCACCGGTTATTCGTCGCAACAGTTCTTTATAGCAACTAACACTGGGGTATAGCCTTAACGCCAACTTATTGCTCGTTTGCTGGTGAAGTAACGTGCTGTGGCGACAAATGCCGCTGCGTTGAGCTGTGTAAATACCTTGATCATACTGACTGCTTTGTTTTGGGTGCCGGGTAGTCCTAGATAGCTTGCAGCAGCAACACCATAAAACACAACTTGCAACCAGAACATGCTGTTCAGGAAGCCGTTGTGCCCAAAAGCGGATGAAACGAAGGCGAGTATCAGCGCGTATGGCACCAATAATCGAAATACCTTATGGGATAAAAACTGCCACCATACCGGATTCTTGGCGGGGTTGAACAACCAAGAGTTTGTTTGGAAAGATTGCCAATTACCGGCAAGATTTCGTACTTTCCGGCGAAACTCTTGGTGAATATCATCAGCAGCCTTGTCATAGGCATAGGCACCAGGAACGAACAAAGTTCGCTTGCCCTCTTTTAACAGACCTGTCGGCGTATCAAAATCATCCAGTAACGTGCCTACCTTGTTAGGTTTGAAGTCGGCACGCCTGATTGCGTAGAGTGCACCTGTAACCCCTGTTGTGGAGAACAGTCGGCTCTCGTTATCTCGAATCCATTTTTCATAGCGCCAGTACAAGCCAAAGTTACCTGCCTCTAACGAGCTATCCTCCGATAGAATCAGTTCGCCGCTAGCAGCGCCGACGTCATCGAGGGACAAGAATGGCACCAGTTTCTTCAGCGCATTACTGGATACGGGTTGCCGAGCATCCATGAAGAGGATGATTTGACCAGTTGCCAAGGCCACGCCTTCGTTCAAAGCGCCGCACTTACCCAAGGACGTGTGCAAGTGCTTGAATTTTCGACGCTCGTGTCCATCAAACTGCTCGCTAAGAAACGCTTCAGTTTCGTCAGTAGAACCATCAGAGACGATGACCCACTCAACTAGCTCAGCGGGGTAATCAAGCGCCTGCAGACTTTCAAGCTTTGCCGGCAAGTTTGGCGCCTCGTTATGCGCCGCGATAACAATACTGACGGTTGGCCATTTATCAGGTTCGGGTGCCGACAGTGGCTGCGTACCACGTGTTCGGATGTGCAGGATCAGTGGAAACAGCAAATACGTATAAAGGACAAACCCTGCAGAGAGCAGGAACACGATGGTCATGATGTTGAATTATATAATGTAGGGGCTAACCACTATGGGCAATATGCAACGCATTGCTGGCAAGCGCTGCATAGTCTTTGTACAAATCACGCATTTCATCGTCTGACATATAATCTGCTGTGAGTGAGGATAACGGTTCGCTGACGCGTCCGTTACCAAATTCGTTGGAATACAGTGCAATGTAGCGGCCATCTTTGGTCACTGCCGCATCAGGTAGTTCGTGCTGGCTAACCAGTATCTCATTGAGTCGTTCGCCGGGGCGTAGACCGACTATCTCGGGTTTTTGGCCATTGCCAAATTCGTGGGATATTAGGTTAGCCAGATCCAGCATACCGACCGATTTCATCACGCTGCACAGCACGAAGGGTCGGGTCGAGCGCTCAGCGTAGTCAAGACTCTGACGGATCAGTTTGGCCGCATCACTCATGGTGAACATCAAACGGTTCATGCGCGAGTCAGTTAATTTCAGCGCATCACCTTTTCTGGCACTGTCGATCCAGAATGGAATGACCGACCCGTTTGAACAGGCAACATTAGCAAAGCGTGTACACACAAAACGTGTTTTATCGGTGTAGTGCTCCAAGAAGGTTTGCTCGAGAATTTTTTTAGAGTAGCCGTAAATATTTTCGGGCTGACAAGCCTTGTCAGTACTGATACCAACAACAATTGGAACCTCGGCTCGAATACTGGCTTTGGCCACGTTCAAACTACCCAGGATATTGATTTCGACCGTGCGCGAAGGGTTCAGTTCGGCAAAATTGACGTGCTTTAGCGCGGCAGCATGGATGACAACGTCGGGTTTAATTTTCTGGAAAATATTGGTTAGATCATCTAAGTCCTGAACATCTGACACAAATGATTCAACGTCAGGGAATCGATGCCGCAAATGTTGAATGTATGACTCATTGCGGCTGATATTGTAGAACTTGAACTCATCACTGTATTGCTGGATGAAAGCTTGGCCGACCGTACCTGACCCACCCGTGATCAGTACTTTTCGACGTTGGGTATCGCCCTGGTTGCTTGACATCTATTCTGCTCCCTTAAGGATTGTGTATCGCTATCACGCACCGTGTGGCGCGGCTTAAAGCCTAATCAGCACCAGATTCTACGGTAATTCAGAAATACGGATACGTTAAAACTGCCAATTTTCAGTGAATCCATGCCGTAAATTTGGAACGAAGAGACGTACTTCAAGGGATTGTCTCAAGCTTGTGACCGGTGGATCCCCACGAGCAAGCCAAATGACCCGATGTTAGGATCGAGGACGCCATGAGTGTACGGTGTTAACGCCAGCTCCAAGCCAACACTACCGGAAGACAACTGCGTGTCAACAGACCCTTTATTGCAGCCATTCACACTGAAGCATCTGACCTTAAAAAACAGGATCATGACCACCAGTCACGAGCCTGCCTACCCTGAGAATGGACTACCCACACAGCGTTACCGCGCCTATCATGAAGAGCGGGCGAAGGCTGGAATAGCGCTGACCATGACTGCCGGGTCTGCCGTTGTTTCAAAAGACAGCCCACCTGCGTTCAACAATGTACTGGCGTATCGCGATGAGATCGTCCCGTGGATACAGGATCTGACGGACGCCTGCCACGAGCACGGTTGCGCTGTGATGATCCAACTCACCCATCTGGGGCGCAGAACCACTTGGAATACGGGTGATTGGCTACCGTCGGTATCCTCTTCTCACCGTAGCGAACCGGCCCATCGCGCCTTCCCCAAGCAGCTCGAACAGTGGGATATAGAACGTATCGTAGCGGACTACGCTGATGCTGCACAGCGTATGCAAGCCGGTGGAATGGACGGTATTGAACTCGAAGCCTACGGGCATTTGATAGATCAGTTCTGGTCGCCACTGACTAACACGCTGGAGGATGACTATAACGGCAGTCTTGATAACCGACTGCGTTTTTGCATGCAGGTGTTGAGCGCTATCCGAGAGCGTGTCGGCCATTCATTCATTGTGGGCTTGCGTTACACCGCAGATGAGGTGGACAAGGGTGGTCTTACGGCTGAGGATGGTTACATGATTGCACAGCGTTTGCGTGACTGTGGCATGGTCGATTTTCTGAATGTCATTCGAGGCCGTATCCACACAGATGCAGCCTTGACGGGTGTTATTCCGCTTCAAGGAATGCCTGGATCGCCGCATCTGGATTTTGCTGGTGAGGTTAGACGTAGGGTGGGTATGCCGACATTTCATGCCGCCAAAATCAGTGATGTGGCCACTGCCCGGCATGCGGTTGCTAACGGCCTGCTAGACATGGTGGGCATGACACGCGCGCACATGGCTGACCCTCATATCGTGGAAAAAATAATCAATCACCGAGAGCACGATATACGCCCCTGCGTTGGTGCCACGTATTGCCTGGATCGTATTTATCAGGGCGGAGAGGCATTGTGTATTCACAATGCTGCCACCGGGCGTGAGTTGACCATGCCGCACACCATTGCTGTTGCCGCGCAGCGCAAGAAAGTGGTGATTGTCGGGTCTGGGCCCGGTGGCTTGGAAGCGGCCCGCGTAGCCGCAGCGCGCGGACATACAGTGGTGGTTTTTGAAGCGGCAGCGCAACCTGGCGGCCAGGTTCGTTTGAGTGCACAAACCCCTCGTCGTCGGGACATGATGGGCATCATTGACTGGCGCATGTCGCAATGCGAGGCAGCCGGTGTTACGTTCCGATTCAACACGTGGGCAGAAGTGGGTGACGTAGTGAGCGAACAACCCGATGTCGTGATTGTTGCCACCGGTGGGTTACCACACACTGAATTGCTTGAATGTGGCAATGATCTGGTGATTTCTACGTGGGATATCCTATCGCGCGATGAACAGCCGGGTGATCGTGTACTGATTTTTGATAACGCAGGTGATCATGCTGCCATGCAAGCTGCAGAGCTAGCTGCGTTTGCCGGTAGTAACGTTGAACTGATGTCGGCAGATCGGCAAATCTCACCGGAGATCATGGGCATGAATTTCGTTCCTTACCTGCGCAGTCTGCAAGATAAAAACGTGACCTTTACTATTGCTCGACGATTGTTAAGTGTTGTAGTGCAAGGCAATCAATTAAAAGCGGTAGTCGGAACTGACTATAGTGATCATCAATCCTGCGAACTCTATGATCAGATAGTCATCAACAACGGCACAGTTCCTCTGGATACCGTGTATTTTGAACTCAAGCCACTATCAATCAATCATGGTGCGGTAGATTACGATGCCTTACTTGCAGGCCAAATGCAGACACTCAATAAGAATCAACAGGGCAGTTTTCAACTGTTTAGAATTGGCGATGCAGTCTCGGCACGCAACACCCATGCAGCCATATACGATGCATTGCGTTTGCTCAAGGACATTTAATTTGAGGCGTTAGAACTTACGAACCAACGTTGGGTTTGTCGTCCTCCAGATACACTTTGATAATGTCGTCAAATGACCGTTCTGCAGTAAAGCCCAGTGCTATCGCCCGTTTTGCGTTAAATGTCTCTGGCCAATTAGCCACAATTGCATTGATAGCGTCATCTGGCTTCCTCGTGATTAGCTTGAGGGCGTCAGTTCCTACGACCCGTGCCAGAGACTCCAGTTGCTCGGCAACGGTTGCACTGAGTCCTGGCAGGTTCATGGCGCATCGCAAGCCTACTTGTTCAGGTGCCAGTGTTGCAGCATGAATCAGAAAATCAATGGCAGTGCGGGGACTGGCAAACCAATGGCGCACAGTATCTTGAACGGGCAGCACTGCACTAATACCATTGATCGGTTCGCGCAGTATGTTGGAAAAAAAACCGGAGGCGGCCTTGTTGGGTTGGCCGGGTCGAATACAGATGGTTGGTAAGCGTAAACTAATGCCCTGTAAAAAACCCCGGCGATTGCAATCGGCCAGCAACAGCTCGCATATTGCTTTTTGCGTGCCGTAACTAGTCAAGGGTGTTTGCTGAAAATTATCGTCAATAACCTCTGGAAATGGCGCACCATAAACGGCGATTGACGATGCGAATATTAACCTGGGGGTGTAATCATTGGTGATATGTTTGTCTCTAATAGTATCGAGCAACGATCGAGTGCCGTCTAAATTGATTCGATAGCCTTTATCAAAATCTGCTTCGGCCTCGCCAGAGACTATGGCAGCCAGGTGATAGATTAAGTCGGGTTCTTGTGCCAGTAATTGTGTGGCCGCAACGGCATCAGTTAAGTCGATCGCCAGGGTCTTGACCTCAACAGACGACGTTAAAGATGACGTCGGCTGCGCCGGTGATACAACATCTGCCAACAGCATATGGGTGATAGGAACACCGGCAATCTGCCCATCGTTCAACAGCCGCTCGGTCAATTTCGCCCCGATCATGCCGGCAGCACCTGTGATGAGTACTTTCATGGGTCGATTTTTCTTCAGCTATGGGTATATGTCCCGTAAGAATACTATGAACAATGGTCGGCCATGGGTTTCTCGGTGTCAGCGCTTGTTGTCGCCACCTGTAAGCCTGGGATACCGCACGGCTGTCTTGGGTATGTGGTGGCTCATTCTGTCAGAAGCCATATTGGCTGTTATTCTGTCAGCTGGTTATATCACTGCTTTTGTCTTGCTATGCACAACGCTTCTGTCAATTACGACAAAACCCAATCGGTCTCACAAGCGGTAAACACGCGGCGTTCTCTGCGCGCGTTTCTGCCTAAGAGTGTAGAAACGAAGGTGATCACGCGCCTGTTGGAACAAGCTGCCCGAGCACCCAGCGGAACAAACATGCAGCCGTGGAAAAGCTACGTCGTTCGCGCCAAAACTCGGCAGGTGTTGTGTGATGCGGTATGCGCTGCATTTGATGATCCTGCTCAAAAACCAGTGAGCGAGATGCGTTATTACCCCGAGCACTGGTTTGAACCCTATGTGTCTCGACGTCGAGAAGTGGGTTGGAGTCTGTACGGGTTACTGGGCATCAAAAAAGGAGACCATGCGCGTACTCATGCACAGCATCGTCGCAACTTTCAGTTTTTCGATGCACCTGTAGGAATGATCTTTACCATTGATCGAGACTTGGCCACCGGTAGTTGGTTGGATTACGGCATGTATCTGCAAAACATCATGCTGCTGGCGCGAGAGCAGGGCTTGCATACGTGTCCGCAGGCTGCCTGGGCGGACTATCACAACGCCGTACGAGGCGTACTGCCTATCACGCCACAAGAGATCATTGTTTGTGGAATGAGCCTGGGATACGCAGATCCTGATGCGATTGAAAATTCGCTGGTCACCACACGAGTACCTGTTGAACAGCAAGTGATATTCCTGGAATAAAGCCTACTGGTGGTTGATGGCAACGGGTGCATTGCCAGTACTAACCCTGATATTCAGAGCTATCAGGGTTCGGCTCGGTTTGGTTGTCGCGGATGTCGAGGTGACCTACTTCTGCGCTGCGTTTGTGCCGTGTGAGTTTGCGTACCTTGAGTTTGTTCACTGGGAGTTCATTCACTGAGCGTTTGTGCGCCGTTTGTTCGCACGCTGTGAGCCCATTCACTGTGAGTTCTTACGTGGTGAGTTCGTTCATTGTGAGTTCGTGCGACGTGTCTACGTGCAGTGTGATCTTACTTAAGGCAATTCTCGGCAAATTTGATTCGTACGCCTTGTTGGTGTGATTGTCCTGGACGGGCGGTTGCTTAGTGCTGCCATGATGGTATCGTATTGCTTATCCCTTCTAAGGAAAGCTCACGTTATGGCAGGATTACTGGAATCGGTTGATCCCGATGGCTTACTCGAATATTCGGTGGTCTATACTGATCGCTCCGTCAATCATATGTCATTGCAATTTCAACAGGCAATGCGTGACATACATGCAACGCTCGCAACGGTATATCAGGCGCACCGAGCGGTTATCGTGCCTGGCAGTGGCAGTTTTGGCATGGAGGCTGTTGCCCGCCAATTCTGTCATGACAAGAAATGCCTGGTCATTCGTAATGGCTGGTTCAGCTATCGATGGTCGCAGATATTCGACACAGGAAAAATACCCGCCAGTGAGATTGTGCTGTGTGCAAAGCCTGTCGATGATGGTTCAGAATCACCGTTTGCACCTGTGCCGGTCGAAGAGCTCGTGGCGATCATTACACGTGATCAACCCGATGTTGTTTGCGCACCGCATGTAGAGACTTCTGCTGGAATGATGCTTCCCGACGGCTATCTCGCCGCTGTCGCTGACGCTGTTCATGCCTACGGTGGGTTGTTTGTGCTTGATTGTGTAGCCTCAGGTACCGCGTGGGTAGATATGCAGGTTACAGGTGTTGATGTGCTGGTCACAGCACCGCAGAAGGGTTGGAGCGGATCACCCTGCGCGGGCGTTGTCATGCTCAGCAAGCGTGCGCATACTGACATGCAGGATACGCTCAGCAGTAGCTTTGCAGTTGACCTGAAAAAATGGTCACAGATTATGGAAGCGTACTTGGATGGCAAACACGCCTATCACGCCACGATGCCCACCGATGGCTTGATCGTTTTTCGAAATGTCATGAACGAGATTGCGGCATTCGGCTTTGATGCTGCCAAAACACGACAAACAGAACTGGGAAGGCGCATCAGAGCATTGCTAGACGAAGCTGGCTTTGTTAGCGTGGCTGCCAAAGGCTTTCAAGCGCCCGGTGTCGCGGTGTACTACACTGACAACAACGACATTCACTCAGGCAAGGCCTTCGCTGCCGCTGGTGTGCAGATCGCGGCGGGCGTACCGCTACAAATTGGAGAACCAGAGGGTTTCAAGACATTTCGAGTGGGGTTGTTTGGACTGGACAAGCTCAACGATGTCGATGCGGCGGTGGCACGCTTTGCTGCTTGCCTGGATACCGTTCGTAGTAGCACTCAGCTAACCACCGCCTGAGCAGAGTCGGCAACCACGTTGTTTTGGCCAAAAAATACAAAACCCGCCACGGTGCTGGTGGTTGCAGTCACCGTGCTGGCAGTTGTTATGGCACTGCTACCGGTCACCGATACGGTGGGTCATTCGCATGTTGACGAAGCCTTTAAACGAGCGTTGGTTGGTTATGCACTGGCTCGCGGGTTAAATGGCGTGATCTCGGTGGCGCAGGGCACCGAGGTGGCCATACAGCCAGCAGGTGTGGGTGTCAATTTCACGCCCGGTCAGATTCTGGACCCAATCAATGATCTGATAGAGCGCTTTTCCTGGATCATGATGCTCGCTAGTAGTTCATTGGGCATACAGAAAGTTCTATTGTCCATGAGTGCATGGGATGGGTTGTTGCTGGCGATTGTCGGGACCGGATTGTTCTTGCTAGTTTGTATGTTGTTTCATCGCTGCAAACGGTTTCGCAAGGTGGCGCAACGAATTTTTCTGTTTATGTTGATTCTGCGTTTCATGATGCCGGCAGTGACTGTTGCCAATGACTGGGTGTACCGAGCTTTTCTGCAGGCAGACTATGTGGCTGCGACCGCCTCATTGAGCAAGGCACAGGAGTCAATAGGGGCGATCAACGATGAAATTATGGCCGAACGACAAACCGTACCCTTAACCTTGATGGAGCGTGCTAAAGCAGTTTACAAACAAGCCCTGTCAAAGGTCGACATTGACCAGCGTTTAGAGGACTATCGACAGGCTGCTGAAGCGATTAGTGAAAACGCTATTAAGCTGGTAGTGGTGTTTGTCATGCAAACCCTGGTATTCCCATTGATCTTCCTGTTTGTGATTCTGGGTGTGGCCCGTCGACTAACTCGCCAATGACCCATAGCCACGTGGCTGAGCATTGCTGGGCAATTAAAGAATTAGTGCCTTAAACAATCACATCGTGCTTAGCCATATTGAGTTGTCCGAAGATGGATCTATAGCGTTTTATCTCGGACTCTGGACCGGTTGCCTTGTCGTAGTTGTCTGAAAGTTTTACCGTCGGCTTGCCATTAGCGTGAGTGACTTTGCAAACCAGTGATATGGCTTTGAGTTGCTGGTTGTGAACAGTTGCGCAGTCGCTGAAATCATTAGTGAGATGGGTGCCCCAACCAAAACTAAGTCTTACTCGATTATTAAAGCGATGGTAAACCTGTTCGATCTTATCAACGGTCAATCCATCGGAGAAGATGAGCAATTTGTCTTTTGGGTTTTGCCCGCGATCCTGCCACCATTGAATCAGTTCTTCACCCCCTGCCATGGGTTCTTTAGAGTCAATGCGAAAGCCACTCCATTCGGCCACCCAATCCGGTGCCTTATCCAGGAATGCAGTGGTCCCATAAGTATCTGGTAGTACAATCAGCAGGTTGCCATCATAGGTGCGACTCCAATGTTTCAGCACCTGATAGGGTGAGGCCAATAGCGCTTCATCGTTCTCTGCCAATGCCGCCTCAACCATAGGTAATTCATGCGCATTGGTTCCGATGGCGTCCAGATCCAGATCCATGGCCATTAGCACATTACTAGTGCCGATAAATTTGCTGCCTAGCCCCTCCTTCATAGCCGCAATACACCAACGCTGCCATAAAAAACCATGTCGCCTGCGGGTGCCAAAGTCGGCTATTTTAAGTTCCGGCAACTGATCCAGTCGCAGCACTTTTTCCCACAGTTTAGCCTTGGCTCGCGCATAAAGTACATCGAGTTCAAAGCGTCCGACTCCATGCATTGCAGACCGAGATCGCAATTCACTGATAATTGATAACACTGGAATTTCCCATAGCGTCACATCGGCCCAGTCACCTATAAAGTCGATTTTGTATTGGCCTTGCTCTATTGTCAGCTGGTACTCGGGCAGGCGATAGTGCCTGAGCCATTCAATGAACTCTTTACTAAAAAGCCGTTCACGACCATAAAAAGTATTACCAGTGAGCCAAATTATTTCTTTCTTGGTGATGCCTATGGTGCGTGCATGGTCTAACTGTGCGCGCAACGTCGTTTCATCAATTTCATCGGCGAGACGTACCGAGTGCGTGCGGTTAATCAGTGAAAACGTGACGGGAACATTGGGACGCTCCTTCCAGATCGTCTGCAACATCAACAGTTTGTACACATCGGTATCAAGTAGGCTACGTACGATCGGGTCGAGCTTGAAGTTATGATCGTAGACGCGCCTGGCGATGTCTGGCATTGGGCTTTGCACCATAGCAGTGATCCTTTATCTTGCCGAAACAATTCAGTAGCGCGTGAACGCCTTTAAGACTGTTTTGGGCTTGGGTGAGCTGTCAGAAATGCTTTGATCCTGTCAATGGCGCGTTCAATGTTCTCCAACGAATTAGCATAGGACAACCGTATATAGCCTTCGCCGTGTATACCGAAATCAGGTCCTCCTATCGTCGCTACACCGGCATCTTCAAGCAGTGCGCTGGCTAATGGCTTGGATTGCCAACCTGTCTGAGTAATATTTGGAAATGCGTAGAATGCGCCAGTCGGCGTGACGCAACTGAGTTCGGGTATATCGTTTAACCGATCGACAACAACGCGCCGGCGCTGATCAAAGGCCGTTAGCATTTCCTGCACCGCCTCTTGAGGACCTGTGAGCGCCTCGAGTGCGGCAAACTGCGCGGGTGCATTGACACAGCTCCAGCAGTTCACTGCCAACTTTCGTACCGCTTCGAACAAGGGTTCAGGCCACAAAGAGTAGCCGAGCCGCCAACCGGTCATCGCATAGGTCTTGGACCACCCGTTGAGTAGTATGAGTCTGTGGCGAATTTGTGGGTAGTGGAGTAACGAGACATGTTCAGCACCGTCGTAGGTCATTTGATCGTAGATTTCATCAGACATGATGGTGACCTGCGGGTAATCCGCCAGCCCTGCGACTAGCGCATCGATCTCTTCACGAGGTGTCACGCCACCGCAAGGATTCGCTGGAGAATTGATGATGAGCAGACGTGTTTGCGGGGTGATTAATGACAAGGTTTCTGCCGCTGAGAAAGCAAATCCATTGGATTCTCGGATCGGGATGGGTACCGCAGTTGCGCCGGTGAATTCGATCATTGAGCGATAGATTGGAAAGCCGGGGTCGGGGTAGAGAATGTCTGTACCGGGTTCACCGAACATCAAAATAGCGGCAAACATGGTGACCTTGCCACCTGGTACGATCATGATGTTCTGTGCTGAAATTTCGGTGTTGTAGCGGGTTGCCAAGTCTTCAGCGACCGCCTCACGAAGCTGCGGGATACCAACCGCTGGGGTGTATCCGTGCTGCCCGTCTCTCAGGGCTTTCACTGCAGCTTCCACAATGTGCGTCGGTGTTGGAAAATCTGGTTGCCCAATGCCCAGATTGATGATGTCCCGTCCGCTTGCGGCTAGCGCTCCAGCTCGGGCTAAAACCGCAAAGGCGTTTTCCTCACCAATCCGGGAAAAGGCCTCAACCGGCTGTACCGTGTGTATCTGGCTATTCATGGTCTGTTTTAGTCCGCATGGATCAAGCGCATTCAGCGATACGTTCGTTAATTGTCAGATTGTTGCCACCGGGTATGCAAAGCACGGCTTGGTGGACGAATTGGCTGGGCTAATCAGCGTTGTAATTAACCTGAAAACCAGTCTATTGGCTCACCGGTGTTTCAATGGTGTGACCGTCTAGCTCCGGTTTCACAATAAGCTGGCAGCTCAGTCGCGAGTGCTCACGGCGTTCCGCAGCGACACCTTCCAGCATTTCAAGCTCCATATCGTCGGGCTCTTCAAACAACGCGGCGGTAGACGCATCGAGATACACATGACAGGTGGCGCAGATCAGACTACCGCCGCATTCAGCGACGACTTCGTCAATATCATTCTGGACGGCAGTGTCCATAATGCTGTCACCCACTCTGGCGTCGACCGTGCGGAGCGTTCCATCTGCGCTTTTGTAGTGGAGGATGATTTCCTGTGCCATGATTTTCGGGTACTTGCAGTTGATCGGAGAGTGGAATGGTATCCAAGTACACGGGTTGCGTCACACTAATTTACCGCCAACAACTGTGTGGTGGCCGACAAGCGGGCCTGCTGGACGTACGAAAGTATCCCTATTTGGGAGCTGCCCCACGACGTAGGGTCCTCTGGATGGCATACTATCGCGCGATAGGCGCAGGAACCTGCAGTGACAGAACTCGAGCGTAAGATATATCACGAACAGATCCGGTTGATCTACAACCAGGGGCCAGTGCTAGTCGCTGGGGCGACCCTGTGCGCTGTCATAATCACGCTGTTTCTGTGGCGCCATTTGCCGCAGTCAACGTTGCTTTTCTGGCTCGCAGCTGTTGGTGTAACAACCTTGTTACGTATCTGGGTTATTACGGTTTTTCTCAAAGCAGATGCACCAACGCGCGAACAACCCTTTTGGGGGCCCTTCTTCTGGTTAGGTACGCTCACAGCCGGCATGATCTGGGGCGCGTGGCCAATGATGTTCTACCAGTTGTACAGCACCGAGTACCTGCTACTAATCTCCACTATTTTTGCCGGTATGGTGGCAGTCAGTGCGGCTTCGGGCAGTATTTATCTGCCCTCGTTCCTGTCTTTTTCAGTACCGTTGATCATCCCCTTGGGTATCACACATATTCTGTCGGGCAACGACTCTCTGGTTCTGACTGGGTTGTTGTTGCTGATGTTTCTGGCCGTCAATTTTTTTCTTGCAGCACGTGGTAATCGTCAGTACCGAGAGCTAATTCGCTCGCAGTTCGAAAATGTTGAGTTAATGGAACGACTTGCAGAAGAGAAGCAGATTGCTGAGCGTGCGGTTATCGCAAAAAGTCGTTTTTTGGCTGCCGCCAGTCATGATTTGCGTCAGCCACTGCATGCCATGGGGCTATTCTTGAGTGCGTTGCGGCATCGCGAACAGGAGCCGAACAAGCTCGAGATTATTGAAGATATGGGCAAGTCCGCTGAAGCGCTCAACGGCCTGTTCAATAGTTTGCTGGACGTATCTCGGCTGGATGCTGAGATCATCGACTTTGTACCCAAGCATGTGGCCGCCGGTGACATGTTTGATGCTTTGCGTGTGCAGTTTATGCAACAGACCGACGAAAAAGGTGTGCAGCTGCAAGTAGAGGCGGGTTCGCATGTATTTTACTCTGACGCTATTCTGCTCGAGCGCGTGCTGCGTAATCTGTTGTCAAATGCAGTGCAGTACACCAACACAGGCTCGATAACCATGCGTTGCGAAGACGATGGTCATGGATCGAAACGAGTTACTGTGCGCGATTCCGGTATTGGTATACCGTCAGAGTCGTTCGAAGATGTGTTCTCTGAGTACTACCAGCTGAATAACCCAGCGCGTGATCGCACTAAAGGCTTGGGGCTTGGGCTAGCGATTGTGCGGCGGCTGTGTGAGCTGATGGATATGCCGCTTAAATTAGAATCAATTGAAGGGCAGGGAACGCAGTTTCAGCTGATCGTACCTGGGGGCGATCCGGCGCAGATCGAACAACAGGTCGTGCAGCGAGCGGAGCCGATGCAGGCCAATGGTTGTCGGGCACTGGTAATAGATGATGAGGTTCAGGTGTTACAGAGCATGAGATACATGCTTGAAGGGTGGGGATGCGAGGTACTGCTGGCCGAATCGGCACGTGATGCGTTGAGGGTTATGGCACTGAGTGCCGTGAACCCCAATATCATTATCTCTGATTACCGATTAAGAGATAATCACAACGGTGTCGACGCTGTTGCAGCGGTTCGTGAGTCAATGGAACTGGATATTCCGGCCATCATTATCACAGGAGACACCTCTCCGGAACGATTAAAAGAAGTTGTCGGCACTGGCTTGCAAGTGATGCACAAACCAGTGAGTCCTGATGACCTGTTCCGACTTATGCACGATCTAATTTTGGATGAACACACTGGCGCTGCCGACCCCTGTGAGAATGTAAGTACAGACGCTGGTTACCCATCGGTGGTGAATCAATAGTCCGAGTCCGTTTCTTGCGCCGTGGCACGAATCAACCTGCCGATGCTCAAGCCTTGTACCAAAATGGATAGCACGACAATAACGTAGGTCACTGCCACAATCAGATCGCGCTCGGGGCTTGCTGGAATGGACAGTGCCAGCGCTACCGAAATTCCGCCACGCAATCCTCCCCATGTTAGGATTTTAACCGCATGTGGGTGGAATTCACGATTGAGTCGACGTAGCGCATTCACAGGAATACCCACCGATATAAGTCGGGCACTCAGTACCATCAGCGCCATGATCACCCCGGCTATCCATATGTGCAGATCCAATTGTAAGACCATGACTTCCAGCCCAATAATTAGGAAAAGCACGGCGTTGAGGATCTCGTCAATCAGCTCCCAGAAAGTGTCCAGATGCTGAACCGTGGTATTACTCATCGCATCACGTCGCCCGTGGTTGCCAATCATCAATCCTGCAACGACCACCGCAATAGGTGCTGAGAGGTGGAGGCCAGCGGCAGCGGTCGCGCCACCGGATACTAACGCCAGCGTTAGCAGAATCTCAACCTGGTAATTGTCAACGCGCTTGAGCATTTGCAGTACCACCCAGCCAGCTGCAAATCCGAACAAGGCACCACCAAATGCCTCCTGCACAAATAGCACGGCAATGTGCTGTGCATCAAATGCGTCGCCGTTAACGGCCATCCCAAAGATGGCTAGAAATACAACAATCGCCACACCGTCATTGAACAATGATTCGCCCGCAATCTTAATTTCCAGAGATTTACTCGCACCGGCAGTTTTCAAGATACCCATAACGGCTATCGGGTCTGTGGGTGAAATCAGTGACCCGAACAGTAAGCAGAAGATGAAAGGCACGCTATAACCGAACAATTGAAATAGGTAGTAGGACCCCCCGGCGACTAAAAACATGCTGGTGATCACGCCAACTGAGGCCAGTAATCCGATGGTCCATTTGCGCGCCAGCAGGTCATCTAAATTGATATGCATGGCGCCTGCAAACAGTAGGAATCCGAGCATGCCGTTTAACAATGTATTGTCAAACTCGATTTGCCCAATGATGCCGCTGGCAATTCGTTCGCCGTCGTTGTAGCCAAGATGACCCAGCAACACCAGCGCCAAAGAAAATAACAGTGATATCACCATGATGCCAATGGTGTTGGGTAACTTAAAAGTCCGGTAGTTGACGTAGGCAAACAAGGCGGACACCGTAATCAGAATGCTGGTGATGGTTAGTAGTGACATTGCGACAGGCACATATGTGTGATCAAGGGCTGTAGCGTAGCTCATGCGATCCAGCCTTGATAGTTGTGCGGGTTTTACGATGAGCCACTTAACTTCAGGTAAGCTGGCGTTAGGCAAGCTCGATGTGCACGGTTCCGTTGACTCAACTAACTCTGGATTTCCACCAGGCTCTTGACTACCAACTCGTTGTTTCTGGTCGAGCCAAACGCCTGACACTGCGTGTAGAGCCTGGTCGAGGCCTGATAGTGACGGTCCCAAGGCGATTTCCCAGACGCGACGTGCCAGCGTTTGTCGAGAAAAATAGAGATTGGATTGAGTCCACACTGCGTGATATGCAACAGCAAACCCCGCGGTTGTATCGGCATTGGCCGCCACGCTATCTAGCGTTACAAGCTGTCAACCAACTCATTGAGTTAGAGTATCGATCTGAAGTCAATCACTCGGCAGAGATGCAACAGACGCCACCAGTGACGGGTGATCATGTTGAAACCCGGGTGCTAGCAATTTCTGCCGACCTAACCTGCAAAGCATCGGTTGCCAGTGAGATTGCACTTGCGGTGAGAAAACAGGCAATGCGAGTACTGCCACCGCGGCTGTCTGTGTACGCCAGACAACATGTGCTGAACTACCGCCGCGTGCAGATCCGTGGCCAGCGGACATTGTGGGGAAGTTATTCGTCCAACGGCACACTGAGCCTTAACTACAAACTGCTATTTCTGCCTCCCGAGCTGGTTGACTACGTGCTGCTGCATGAACTTGCACATACAAAAATTCTGGATCATTCACCGCGCTTCTGGCAACTGCTGGAGTCCATGCACCCACGAGCGCGCCAATTGGATGCACAGCTAACACTTGCTGGCAGAGACGTGCCACCGTGGCTCGAATTGGCGCGATAGTCGGTTAATTGTTGCTTTTTGCACCACGTGAGCTATGCCGAAAACAGCCGTAAATCCGACTTTCACCTTTGGGGGATTCTGCTATTCTTTCATCATCAATCACCGGTGCAGCATATTTTAGCGCTGGAGACAAGCCCCTAAAAATCCTGGCGACCACCACTAACCGTGTCACTGACGACTTCAGAAGAATTATTTGTGCGCAAACAACAGAGCGTAGAAGTCTGGCAAGTTATTCCACTCATACTGGCGGCGGCTTTGCTGACGGTTGGGTTAGCCATGTTCCTGAGTGGCACGCATAACCTGGTTGATGTCGTGCAGCCGGTTATCGTGGTATTTGGCGGTGCGCTGGCAGGGCTCCTATTGACGTTTTCTACCACGCATATCAGTCAGGCGTTGCAATTGGCATTAGTTCGTGGAGTGCGTGGTGGCACCGCTCCTGCTGAAATGATAAGAGCACTACTTAAGATCTGTGATGTCAGTCGACGTGATGGTTTGTTGGGTGTTGCTGAAGTTCGTTCCAACTCTGAGCAGGTCGAAGAAATCTGTTCACTGATCGGTGATGCTTCTGATGATGAAACATTGCGCTTTGCACTTGAACGTCGTATCGCTGGTGAAAAGCGTAATCACCAGATGACCACGGATGTGTTCCTGTTTACAGCAATCTACGCTGTGCTTATTGGTATGTTGGGCACGTTATTGTTATACGTCACTCCTACCGACAGTGCGCTGGATGGTACGACATTCTTGCCGTTTGTATGTGGTGTCAGTCTGGCGATTTTGATGAGTATCTTGATCGGTAGATTGCGCGCTGCACACCTACGTGAGCTAGTTATTGCCGAGATTGCTTATCGAGGTGCTGTATATATTCTTGAAGATAACAATGTTCAAAGACTACGTGGCCGGCTCAGCTTGCTCGTGCCGCCTGGCTTGCGGCGCTGAGACCATAAACCCATGAACGACATTACAGTAAAGGCTGTGGCCAGCGGAAGCACTGCGTATCAGGTGGTCCCCGACCCAGATGATCCGATAATCCTGCAAATAGACGGTCACCTGACAGGTGTGCTGGATATCAGTGCTAGTGGATTTGCGTTGCAACCCAACGTGGTGCCGGCGGGTCGTCGTTATCCTTTTAGCCTGGATCTTCCCAGTGCCAACTTGCCAATAACAGGCTATGTCGATGTGTTGCCTGACGCAACGCCTGATCATGTGACTTGCTTGTTCGTTAATTTATCTGCGGAGGAGACGGACTGTATTCATCAATACGTGCTGCTTCGACAGAAAGAGGCTATTCGCGCTATTCGACGCTCTCGTTCTGGCGCTCGATCTGGTTCTGCGTTTTAATCGCGTTGGCACTAATTTCGAACATGATGAGGTAACGCCACGTGCCACTGCAACGATATGAGGATCAAGTGACTCGCGGCATTCTCACTGCTGATGCCGAGCAGCGCTCAGTGATGCTCAAACTCGATGCCATTGGCGATGAACTCATACGCCGCAGCTCGTGGCGTTCGCCGGCCGATTCCCTGTTTGCTCGTTGGATAAAGCCTGGCGATAATCGGGTTAACGGCATCCCGGGTCTGTACTTGTGGGGCGGCGTGGGTCGCGGTAAAACGCATCTGTGTGATCTTTTCTTCGAGGCGCTACCATTTACGGATAAGACCCGTTTGCATTTTCACCGCTTCATGCAACAGATCCACGAGGATCTTCGTAAACTTGACAGTGTTGAAGCGCCAATGGAGCGAATCGCTGATGACTGGGCAGCACGCGCGCGCCTGCTGTTACTGGATGAAATCCACGTCAACGATATTACCGATGCGATGTTATTGGGCGGTCTGTTAACCGCATTGTTCAAACGTGGTGTTACGTTGGTTACAACCTCTAATGTCCCACCGGATGATCTATACAAAGATGGATTGCAACGCGCTCGTTTCCTGCCAGCGATTGCGCAGATCCGTAATCACACCGATGTGGTGGAAATGGTCGGTGAGACAGACTACCGGCTGCGAATTCTACGTACAGAGCCTATATATTTGGTGGCGAAATTCACCGATGGGCAGGCTGCTCAGAAAACGCGTAATGCGATGCAAAAGCATTTCGCTCGCCTACGCGTAGATATGACCAATCACGATGATGCCATTCAGGTTCGCGGTCGCACTGTGCCAGTGCTGGGGTGTTCGGCTGATCTTGTTTGGTTCTCCTTTGACACACTGTGTAATACACCGCGTTCGACAGAGGATTACATAGAGATTGCGAGTCTCTATCGCACCGTCATGATCAGCGATATTCCCCTTATGGATCACACCTCAGACGATGCTGCACGCCGTTTCGTTAATCTCATTGACGAGTTTTATGACAGAGGTATCAAATTAATCGTCTCGGCCGAAGCACCGGCCGACGCACTGTATTCCGGCAAACGCCTAGCCTTTGAATTCGAAAGAGCAGCCAGTCGCCTCTTCGAAATGCAAACCGCCGCCTACCTCAACGGCCCCTCCTCTAACAAAGTTAACCCAGCCTAATTCTAGGGGTCGGACCCCAAAAATTAGCCTTAGCTAATTCAGTGGGTCGGACCATTAGAATTAGCCCTATCTAAAATAAATAGACCTGCATAATTTTCCCGATATGTAGCGGCTCGACAGTATTCATCAGCTACGTACCGTCTGCTAATGCGGTAGTTTTTCGCCTAAAAACCCTCGAATAGGGGTGAAAATACACTCAAAATTACTAATTAATCGTTTTTTTTCAATTAGTTATGGTGGTCCGACCCGTTAGCTCAATTAGTTATGGTGGTCCGACCCGTTAGCTTGCTTTTGCTTGGCGGGAGTTTCGCTTGCGGTCGGTCTCGGTGAGGAATTTTTTGCGTATGCGGATGGAAGTGGGGGTCACTTCGACGAGTTCGTCATCGTCGATGAACTCCAGTGCTTGCTCCAAGCTCATGTTGATAAATGGGGTCAATACGATATTTTCGTCGGTCCCGGAGGCTCGGACGTTGGTTAGCTGCTTGCCTTTCAGGCAGTTGACGGTCAAATCGTTGTCGCGTGAGTGAATGCCAATGATCTGGCCCTCGTAAACCTGTGCGTTTGCACCAATAATCAATCGTCCGCGCTCTTGTAGGTTCCACAATGCAAAGCCTAACGCTTTGCCCTGACCATTAGAGATCAGCACGCCATTGCGACGAGCACCAATGTTCAGATTTAGCTGTGCTCCGTAGTGATCAAATACAGAATAAATAAGCCCTGAACCGGACGTGGTTGTGAGAAATTCTGTTCGAAAACCAATCATGCCTCGCGCTGGCGCTATGTAGTCCAGACGCACCCGACCTTTACCATCGGGCACCATGTCTTTGAGATCGGCTCGGCGCTCTCCCATCTTTTCCATAACAGCACCTTGATGCTGCTCTTCCACGTCAATGGTGACCCGCTCATAGGGTTCTTCGATCTTACCCTCATCGTTGGTTCGCGTGATGACAACCGGGCGACCAACACCGACTTCGTAACCTTCACGACGCATATTTTCGATCAGCACCGACAGGTGCAGTTCGCCACGGCCTGATACTTTAAACGTCTCACTCTGTTCAGTTCGTTCAACACGCAAGGCGACGTTGTGCAGCAATTCAGTCTGCAGTCGATCCCAGATATTCCGACTGGTGACGTACTTGCCTTCTTTGCCTGCGAATGGGGAGCTGTTTGGCTGAAACATCATGCTGATTGTTGGTTCATCAACTGTCAGTGGTTCCATGGCTTCAACGTGTGCAGGGTCGCAGAGCGTATCGGAGATATTAAGCTTGTCGATACCGGTGATACAAACAATGTCACCTGCTTCGGCGTTGTCTGTTTCGATACGCTCAAGTCCATGAAATCCCAATACTTGCAGAACTTTGGCGTTGCGTTGCTTAGCATCTGCTCCGACAACTTTCACGGCCTGGTTTGGCTTCAATTGGCCACGCTGAATACGTGCGATGCCAATAACACCCACATAGCTGTTGTAATCTAGCGAACTGATTCTCATCTGCAGAGGGCCATCGGTATCCACATCAGGCGCTGGTACCTCTTCAATAATGGTTTCAAACAGCGGCGTCATATCACCTTCTGCGACTGTAGGCTCGAACCCAGCGTAGCCATTAACCGCTGATGCGTAGACAACCGGGAAGTCCAGTTGCTCGTCGGTGGCGCCCAGGTTGTCAAACAATTCGAAAGTCTGATCCAGTGCCCAGTCAGGCCGCGCACCTTCACGATCTATTTTGTTAATAACCACGATGGGCCGGAAACCCATGGCAAACGCTTTTTGGGTGACAAAGCGTGTTTGTGGCATGGGTCCTTCGGCAGCGTCAACCAGTAGCAGCACCGAGTCAACCATACTTAACACACGCTCAACTTCACCCCCAAAGTCGGCGTGACCTGGGGTGTCAACAATGTTGATCCGGTAATCGTTCCACCGAATAGCCGTATTTTTGGACAGGATGGTAATGCCGCGTTCCTTTTCGATAGCGTTCGAATCCATCAGGCGCTCGGTTTGTTCCTTGCGCATATCCAGCGTGCCGGACTGCTGTAGAAGCTTGTCAACCAGCGTGGTTTTGCCATGATCGACATGGGCTATGATGGCTATATTGCGAAGTTTCTGGATCACGGTAACAGTCCTGAGTGCGCCTTCGACGCGAGTGTCATGCGCTCTGTTGAGGAGCTGCACTTTTGAGAAGCTGGGGAAAGTGCTGGCGGTCGTGATTTGGGGTGCCAGCTTGAGTTAACGAACCATTATAACGAACAATCCGTCATTTCGGTTGCCAACGGATCACCATAGCGGTGCTATAAAACGATTACTGAGTGCAGGATTCTGGCCACATTGACCGCCTCGATGCTGTCACTGCACGGATTCGGAGCAGAGGGATACAGATACGTGAACAAGCTTGTCGATTGGAAGGAGTGTGCGGCCACGTTGGTCGATGTCGCTATGGGGCGTGTCGCCGCGGACACGGTCATTCAAAATGGGCAGTGGGTTAACGTCCATTCCGGCGAGATAATCCCAAACACAGATGTTGCCATCAGCTGCGGCCGATTTGCCTATGTGGGACCCAATGCCAGCCACGCTATCGGCCAGCAGACGCGGGTTGTCGACGCAGCTGGACGTTACTTGGTGCCTGGTTTGTGTGATGCCCATATGCACGTGGAAAGTGGCATGGTCACGGTCACAGAATTTGTCAGGGCAGTGCTACCACACGGCACCACATCGATGTTCATTGACCCGCATGAAATCGGTAATGTTTTGGGTCTGAAGGGTGTTCGGCTGATGCACGACGAGGCGGTGACCATGCCCATCAATGTGTATGTGCAAATGCCCAGCTGCGTACCGTC
>CALKXZ010000289.1 GCA_938003775.1 uncultured Granulosicoccus sp.
AGCCTTTTTCAATGCGCAATGACATCAATGCCCTTGAACCCACCGGTGTTGCATTGAACGTTTTGCCGGTGTCCAGCAATGCATTGTACAGGGCTGATTGATCCTCAGTGGCGCAGTGTAGTTCCCACCCTAGGTCACCGGTGAACGAGACACGCAGAGCAATGACATCAATATTAGCGATGGATATTTGCTGTGAGCGCATGAACGGGAAATCGTCATTGGATAACGAGTTGTCAGTTAGCTGCTGTAACAGATCGCGCGATTTTGGTCCGGCCACATTGAATCCGCACAGCTGTTGGGTGTGGCTTTCAAAGTTGACAGTTGCCGGACGAGGCACGGTGTTAAAATAGCGCGCGTGATAACGCTCAGCCATGCCTGAGCCAATGATGAAATAGTCCTCATCGGCCAGCATCGTGACTGTAAAGTCGCCAGCGATACCGCCTCGGTGCCCGATTAACGGTGTTAAACAAGAGCGACTAATGCTACTTGGCATGGTGTTGGCGAATAATGCATTGAGCCAGTCCTGTGAACCGGTGCCGCGCACCCGATAGCGAGCAAAGTTAGATATGTCGATAATACCTGCGTTGGCGCGTAGGTTACGACATTCCTGGCCAACCGGGGCCCACCAGTTTTGACGGGTAAATCCGTTGGTATCTTTGACAGCTGGCTTGTCTGCATACCACAGCGGGTGCTCCCAGCCATAATTCAACCCGAATACCGCGTTGAGTTCATGCTTCTGTTTTTCATACACCGGACGAACACGGACTGGGCGACCTGCGCTGCGTTCTTCATTTGGAAAGTGTATCGAAAACCGGTTGGCGTATTGATCACCAACTCTTGCCTTGGTAAACGGCTTATTGGCCCAGGTGCCAAAGCGTGATAGGTCCCAGGCGAACATGTCCAGATGAGGTTCACCTGTGACAATCCACTCGGCAGATAATTGCCCCAAGCCGCCGGATTGTGAAAAACCGGGGATAATGCCATTGCAACAAAAGTAGCCTTTAAGCTCGGGGACCGGTCCAAAGAGCGCATTGCTATCGGGTGACCAGATCATAGGACCATTGATCACACGCTTAATGCCTGCTTCACCCAATGCCGGTACCCGATCAATAGCGCACAACATATTCGGTTCAATACGATCCAAATCATCGTCAAACAATTCATGACCGAAGTCGAGTGGCGTCGTATCTTCCGCCCAGAAGCGAACATCTTTTTCATAGGCACCAACCAGTAACCCATTGCCCTCTTGTCGCAGGTAATATTCGCCATCGCGATCGGCCACCGATGGCAGGCGCCGTTCCATGGTTTCTATAGCAGGTAGACTGTCGGTAACAAAATACTGGTGCTCTGTGGGTATCAGCGGTAGCTCAATGCCGGCCATGGCAGCAACTTCGCGTGCCCAGAGTCCGGCGGCGTTAACCACGGTTTCAGTTTTTATATCGCCTTTGTCTGTGCGTACGATCCAGGAACCATCAGCTTGCTGTTCAGTGCCAGTAACGGGTGTAAAACGATGGATCTGTGCACCGTTTTGGCGTGCACCAGCAGCGTAGGCATTGGTCACGCCGGACGGGTCGACATTGCCGCCTTCAGGTTCCCACATGATGCAACGAATCCCATCAAAATTGACCAGCGGGTGTAGCCGTTCGGCTTCGTCGCGACTCACTTCTGAAAAATCCAGTTGATAGTATTTTGCTTTGGCAGCCTGTAATCGGAGTTGGTGTTCGCGCGCTTGAGTTTGTGCCAGGTACAGTGAGCCAGGCTGAAAGACACCGCAGCCTTGTCCAGTCAGCGCTTCCAGTTCTTTGTATAGGTTCATCGTGTAGTGCTGGATACGACTGATATTGTTGTTATCGTGCAGCCCGTGAATATTGGCTGCAGCATGCCAGGTACTGCCTGATGTCAGCTCATCGCGCTCTAGCAGAACAACATCGTTCCAGCCCAGTTTTGTCAGGTGATAGATAATAGAGCAGCCGACAACACCACCACCAATGACCACGGCCTGTGCATGTTCACGCATTTTCATGTCAATGTGTTGCTCGCTTGCGTGTTGTTCGCTTGATTGATGATCGTATTTCTATGCAGTGCCATTTCTCTTAACCTTCGTGGTGTGTGAGCTATACGGTATGCGCCATCACATTCGATTTATGATCGGCGAGCGTTGTCTATTTGTGTAGCGATCCAGTGATGAAAATTGTGGGTGGGTCCATCCATAGCCGGTGAGAAATGTCCGCCGTCAAAAAGTACACCGTGACGACCACGCTGCATACCCTCAACCACTTCAATGTCTTCTTCAAAAACTGCTTTCCATTGCGCTGCATTGGCATTGCGCAATGCCTGCAATTCTGGCTGTGTGTTAGGATCGGTCGCGTAGTAAAGTTCAATGTGCTCGATCGTTTTGTCACAACCGATGGGTTCAAGTACGATCGCGTGGTAATGATCGCGGTGTACACCGAACAGCACGTTAGGGTAAATTGCTATGTATTCAGCGCCGGTATCCCATCGAGCAGACAAGCCTTTAAAGTCATCGAATGTTTCGTTATTAGCACCCTTTAGCTGTTTGTAGACATGCGTACCCTGTCCAGAGTATGCGCCAAGGCGTTGTATGTTGTAGTGATCCTCCAACTTGGAATAGCGGTTCAGTTCTGGGTGTATCCAGGGCAGGTGGTAACTTTCGCAATAATTTTCAACGGCCAGTTTCCAGTTGGTATTCACCTCTAATTTAAAAGACGAGCTGCCACCACCGTGGAATAGCGGTTGATTGAATTCTTTCCAACGATCCAGAAGGTTGGCGTGAGCGATGTCAAAATCAGGCGCATCGCCACTGGTGTTGATGAACACAATGTCTTGCCAGACGTGGGAGCGAATACGAAACAGGCCGAGCTGTGAGGGCTTGATCAATTCGTGGGTGTGTATACCAGAACCACCAACATGTGGGGTTGCTGTCAGCTCGCCATTTAATGAGTAGCACCAGCTGTGATAGGGGCAACGAATGGTGTTGTGTAATTTTTTAGGCGCTTGCAGCAGTGTCATGCCGCGATGGCGACACGTATTCTGGAACACACCAAGCTGACCCTTCTTATCACGCATCATTAGCAGCGGCATGCCTAGAAAATCAAATGGCCTGGCATCACCTGGCTCTGGAATATCCTTAGCGAAACCGACCCCCGCCCAGGTTGCAAACAACACGGCTTCTCGTTCCTGGTTAAATACCTGGGTATCGATGTAGTGGGCATTAGGCAGTCCGGTGGCTTCACCCACTGTTTTTTTTACGGTGTCGAGATTTGTAAAGCGATCCATGTACTGGTTCCACGATTTAACGATGAGATAACCCGAGTAGCGTTCTCTGGCATTACGCCTGCTGAGTCACTCGGCTAGTTACGTTCAACGATCATTGTCATGACTGTTACTCGTTTGAGGGTGAGTGGTGAGTGGATCAGTCATGAACAATAACTAACGTAGGAATCGGATACGCTATTTTTTATTTTACGTCAACATTATTGTGACGATAGCGCTCAGATGAGGATAAGTGGTGCTTCGATCAGCGTAGGCAGGATTGTTGTCTTTTGGCGCGCTTTGTCCTGGCTGCAACAGAACTAATGACGAAATCTCGCTATTTTATTTGTGCCTGATGACGCCATAATAGCTTCAAAGCAAGAGTATTGATGAAATCAATGATTTTGCCCTGATTCAACCCGGTTGACCTGTCGTCAATGGGTTTCTACTTATAGGAGCTATTAAAAGTAATGAGCATTTTCAACACAATAAAAGAGAAATTCTTACGTTCTGCCGAAATGTCCGGGCGTATTCGTGCACGTCGCGAACTATTGAACATGAGTGACCGTCAGCTGGCAGATTTTGGCTTTTCAAAAGCGCAGTTGCTTGAAGGTGTTAGCGCGTGGCCATGGCGCACTGATACAACCACTGAGGTTACGGCTCCGTTGAGCTTTGCCAAGGTCGGTACCATTAAACATGACAAGCGCGCCGTTAAAGAAGCGATTACTGAACTGAGTGCATACTCGGATCGAGAGCTGGCTGAGTTGGGTGTTGTTCGTCACAGCATCGAAGAGGCCGTAAGGTTTGGTCGTCCTGCGGTGGAAGGTGTGTTCGACAATCACAAGTCAGCGGCCTGATTGCGTGCTGTGCTCCTGATGAGCTCAGGTGATCACGTCCGTGCGTGGTCACCTGGCTCCGGTGGTAATGTAGTCTTGTTCAGCAGTTCAGCAGTTCAGCAGTTCAGCAGTTCAGCCTGCCGCATCAACGGTGCCAGAGACTGAAAAATATACAGACACTGACGGCTGCGCGCAGACCATTGGTTTCGCGTTATGCATGGTCACTGAAAAATACGGGTTGTCGGCTCATTTAAGCGGATTAATCCGACGCTGTTAATATGCCCCGTCGGCGAAGCTCTGCCACCACTCGTTCGGCCGCTTGTTCTGCGCTCAGGGCAGAGGTATCGATCAGTATTTCAGGCTGCTCGGGGGATCGGTAGATTCATAGATGTTCGTTTGCGATTCATTCGATGTGAAATACAAGATGTGTTCCTCAGAGACGAATTGTAAGTTTCTGATGTTGTACCCTGATGAAATGAGGTTTGCTGTCTCTCCACC
>CALKXZ010000290.1 GCA_938003775.1 uncultured Granulosicoccus sp.
GGAAATGAAGATACCACCACCTACGTTTTGAATTGAACTGGTTCCAAGTAGATCGGTTCCAATTAAGTTACCACGAAGTACATTGAAATCCACACCTGCACCAGAGATGACAATGCCGTGGCTGGCGTTGCCAGACACAAGATTGCCCTCACCAGACACGCCCGTACCAATATAGTTAGATGACGCACCAATCCGAATATTAATACCATAGCTACCATTGGAAATGGACGATGTACCGAGCGCATTTGTACCGATCTTATTACCCGCAAAAACGTTGCCTGTCGTACCTGACGAACTTATGTAGACGCCTTCCGAAATATTCCCAGAGATCACATTACCCCCAAGACCCGCACCACCTACAATGTTATCTTGTGCACCCGCAGTAATCTGTAGCCCCTGCCCAGCGTTATGCAACGCCAATGTGCCATCCGAATCAAGGCCAATAATATTTCCCTGAATAATATTTTGATCAGTACCGGAATCAGAGATGAATATGCCATCAGAGCCATTACCGGATATAACATTTCCCTGATCAATAAGTGACCCACCGATTAAGTTATTCGATGCACCTCCAGTCAGACGTACACCGGTAGAGGCATTCTGTAAACGTGCGTCACCATCACCATTAATACCAATATAGTTGCCTTGTAGCGTGTTTCCAGTCGTATTATTCCCATCGATAGTGACACCGGTATTACCATTGCCAGAGATCAGATTTCCATCCGCTATGCCGGAACCACCAATGAAATTGCCTGACGAGCCACTATTAATCAACACTCCGTGAGAGGCATTATCCAGTGATAATGTTCCGTCCGCATTGGTTCCAATTCGATTACCCAGAACATAGTTGCCGCTTGTTGATGCGCCTTCAATCAAGACACCGACGCTGGCGTGGCCAGAGATAAGGTTGTTAGAGATTGTGTTGTTACTTGCACCATTGGTAAGCAACACTCCGTGAAGGCCATTCGCCAATGCGTTGTCGCCGTTTGTATCTGTGCCGATATGATTGTTATCGACGATATTACCTGTGGACAAGGACCCTGAAATCACCACATTAGTGCCATCATTACGACTGATGAGATTTTGCGTCGAAAGGGAAATGTCACCGATTTTAGAATTTGATACGTTAATAAAGGTAATGCCTGTTTGATCGTTAGAGCCAGTTCTTCCAATAACGTTATCAACAATGGTTAAGTTAGATGTGTTCTCGGCGTATATACCTGACCCCGGAAAATTACGAATATCAAAAGAGCTTAAGGTGCTACCATCACTGCCTGCGATAAAATTCAATCCATTCACAACACCAGACAAAAGAGTACCGTTAAGACGAATGTCATTTCCGATCATCTCAACTTGAGTTTCAATAGCTGGGAGAGCGGTCAAGGGACGAATGGCTGCAATAACACTGGGGCTAACGTTTATGATATGAGGTCCTGAACCAGCCGCCGCATTCACATCAAGAATGGCCTGCCTGAGAGAGTCTGCCCCGGAGTCGTTGTTGTTGGTCACATTGAATGTTGCAAATGACCCCACGTAGTCATTGAGCACCTGTGCACCAAGCGCTGCATTGGCCTCAATTTGCCCCACACGGTGCTCCAGTCGCCAGTCGCCCCCAAGAGCTGCTGCCCCGGTTGTATTTTGCGAAGCTGCAATATCAGCACGGGTTAATTGACCGAGCAGATTAGCGAATACGACACCGTTGGTCGAACTAGCCAGGTCGCAACCATACAAAAGAATATCAGCATCGGCACCCAACGAACCGGCCCAGCCAGTAATCTGTTCAGCACGACTCATCAACGTTTCGAGTGTTACAGTTGTATTACCCAGCAATAACTCCGCATCCTGACCATGCGAGAACAAATGCACGCTAGCTATGTTTTCATACTGTGCCAGTGCAATGCTTATCTGGTCCAAACCATCTTGGTCTGCTTGCAGAAACACGATCTCTTGGTTGGTTAAACCCGCGCGACTAAACTGTTCAGCAATCCAATCAGCGTTGTCTACAGAAAGGTCAATAATGATAAGCTCCAGACCTGGGCTTTCCGCCTTAGAAACTGCAGAATCCTGACTGGGTGTTTGGCTTAACGTTGACTGCCATTGCACCGATGACAGTGTATCAACGACTGGGTCAGGTAATAACAGAGTGCTCCCTATCGCACTAATTGAATCAGCCGAAAATAGTAGGCGTGGCTCAAGTGTCTCCAATATAAAGGAGTCTTTTACTGGCGGTTTTTTCTGACGCTTAGAAAATCGCATAGTATCGCCTTAATTGGAAGTCCAATCCCTCCATTCGCTCATTTGCGGACAGTCGGACGGCCCGACCAATAGGTCGTGCACAAGACGCGCCGTCTTAACAAATCTATGCCGTAGTCTCCCGACGCTGTAGGTAATTGAGCAGTAATCAACAGTGATTCTGTGCCGCAGATCTCATTTGACAATCTATCTTCGTGGCGCACAACGAAAGAAGCCGGATAACTTTGGCTATTTATCAGCGAATCAGCGTGGTTCTCGGAAGTTATAAGGCTCCACCGCTGCGCCTAGCTCTGGTGCCTGCACGCCTGCGTTGTCAGTATTTTTACGTGCCGGAATAAAGGACCCAGCATTGTCGACAGCATTAAAACTAACGCGGCATTTTTGACCCGCCGGTACCAATAACTCTGCATTTGGCAACAACAAACGCACACCGAACGTACCACTGCGTGCATCGAGTAGCGGATCAACCACTTCCACCCGAGCTTCCATCGGGTTTCCACTTTCTAGCTCGGGAAATATTCGTGCCGTATCGCCAGGTTCTACCGTCCCAAACAATCGTGCGGGAAGTACAACTTCAACGCGTAGTGGATCAAGCTGAGCGATGGTCATGACTGGATTGTCGAAGACGAGTTCACCTGGATACACCAATTGACTAACGACGACGCCGTCAACAGGGCTCCGGATTGTACGCTGCTCCAGTGCGCGTCTAGTACGTTTCAACTCAAGCAGCTGGAGTTGACGATTCTCCAGAGCCTGAACCAGTGCAGCATTAGCGATCTGCTCTCGCGCTACAGCCTCATCACGTTGTTGAGCCGGTGCTAGTTTTTGAGAGTGCAGATCAATAAACCGTTTGCTATCGAGCCGCGCAAGAGACAGATCTGCTTCACGTGTAGCCACTTCACCTTGCATGTCCGCTCGGGCTTCAGCCTGTTCGATAACCGCCTGCTCGATGCTGGACTCCAGTTCCACAACCGGCTGACCGCGAGTCACTTGCGCGCCTCGGTCTACCATCAGACGAGCAACGATTCCCTGAGTCGGGCTACCAACATCGGTGAGCACCAGCGGTTCGATCAGGCAGTCGTGAGCGGTATCGGGCACAACACTGTCTTGTTGGGCAAAAACTTGTGACGGCACCAAAGCGGTAGCAGCGCACAAGGCTATTGCTAAATACCGATTCAAGGGTGTTTTAGTATCATTGAAAATCTTAATATTCATGCTGGATGCTCAGGATGACCTCCAAAGGCGACATGACGGGCTATCTGATTGCGAGTGGTCAGTGCTGCGCGACGTTCTGCGGCATGTCTCCACTCAATACGGCGCTGTGTGAGTTTGACGACACACAACGTGAACGCAAGACCGATGCCGGATGGATCACCGTGTCCGAGAACACGGCGTGTTAGTGCCAGAAAAAATCGAGGTAGCCTAGCCACAAGGATAGGTTCATCCAGTGTCCAGAGTTGTCGAAATGAACCGGGTTCGCCCTGGCGTGCGGTCCTCCCGACCAGTTGGCGATCAACGCGACGGGAATCATTGAATGCCAGCGAGACAAGATGCAGTCCTCCCCTGTCTGCCACACCAATTCCAAGTGGTATATCGGTACCGCGTCCAGCCATGTTGGTGGCGACCGTAACCTGTCCAGCACGACCAGCTTTAGCAACAAGTGCTGCCTCGTCCACGCTTTGGCTGGCATCCAGTACTTGGTGGCAGATTCTATGCGCAGTTAGCATTGCGCTGATGGCGCGCGAATGTTCAACACTACGGGTACCGATCAGTGTGGGCCGATTACACGCCAAAGCGCGCCGTACTTCTTCGATCAGGGCATCCAACTGTTCAGCTCGTGATTGAAATACAAGCGTTGGAAGAACAGTCAAGCGCGACGGTTTCGCAGGTGCTACCTGCACTAGTGATGCATCGTAGACACGTGCAAGTTCCGCTCTGGACTCGCTCAGCGTACCGCTAGTGCCTACTAGTTTTTTGTATCGTAAGAAAAAATTTTGACAAGCGATCGACGCTACAGTCTCACTATCCGCGCTCTGTAAGCACTGCTCCTTCAGCTCTAATAAGCCATGCAGTCCATGCTGCAGTCGCCGATCAGGCATCGCTCTTCCGGTTTGTTGGTCAACAAGAAGAACCCGACCATCACGCACGACATAGTCATGATCTCGCTCCCACAGATGCAATGCGGCTAATGCTTGGCGTACACGCTCATTACGAAAGCGGGTAGATTTCCACACACCGGGTACGCGCTGCGCCAGGTTGGCAAGCGTGACTGATCCAACTTCAGTGAGTGTGACCTGGCGCTGTTCCAAGCGCATCTGATAATCACGAACTGGACACAATAGTTGCGCCAGAGACAGTGCAATACTCCCCTCGTTGGTTATTTTCCCCGATGCCTGCGGTGCCGCGAGAACCAACGGTATACGCGCCTCATCGATAAGTAGACTGTCTGCCTCATCGAGAATGGCAGCACACAGCCCTCGCTGCAACGGTGTGGGTTTGTCACTAGAGCGTGGACGCGTCAATGCCCTTAATCGAGCAACCAGTGAGCCGGCGTCGGGCCCTAATGCTAGTGCATCTCGCATCCAGTCAAAACCAGATTGTTTACCGGTCAAATGAACGACATTGCAACTATAAGCATGCCGCCTGTCATCATCATCCATGGTTGGCAATACACAAGCGCATGAGAGACCGAGCGCGCTGTACAGTGGAGCCAAACGCGTTGTGTCTCTCTGAGCCAGATAATCATTGGCCGTCAATACATGTACTGGCGTACCATCTAGCGCTGTAACAGCTGCACAAAGTGCGGTTGTGAGTGTTTTGCCCTCACCGGTAGGCATTTCCACAAAGCGACCCAACAGTAACGCTACCGCGGCTCTGCACTGCCCGTCTCGAGGTATTAGATTCAGCGTGTATTCTGCAACCACACACGCATGCGCTAATGCATCAAGCAGCGTACTCTGGTTGTACCTGTTTACACACAACCGCTGCCGTAGATGCGATAAAGCGTTGGCCTGCTCATCACGCGACAGTACCCTAAGTTGATCAATGCGCGCCGCAAGCTCAAGCAGTTGCTTGTTCATCTCTCGCCTCTCTAAACGGCGGCTCAGTGGTTCAAGAGAGTGCTTTATATAGCGATCAAAATTGTTAATACGCGTCTGCGAAGGAGAGCGTTCAGGTGCCGGTCCATGACGCGCCCCAGGCCTGTGGCGTGCGAACGGTGAATTGTCCATGTCGCCAGAGAAATTATGCATCAGACTCTTCATACACGTGTTCGCTCATCGAATGCTCGGCGTAATACGTCGATTAATCGAGTACCTAGCGGTGTGGGTGTATGAACAAACCTTACATCGACGTGGGCGCCAATGGGTGCAGGGCCCGCATCACTTGGCCAAGCAAGTTCAATATCTATAACCGGTTCCATGACTTGTCGACCATCTCCTTGTGGATCTGCCCGGTGCTCGCCACCACCCGCGGTGCTGAGCGCGGCACTGGGGACATCACGACTTGCGCGCGGTGTACGGGCAACAATCGAGGTACGATGTACCGTTGGACCCTGTTTCTCAGAACCGACACGAACCTCTACACGCCTCAGACCAATATCAAGCTCACCAGCTACTCGCTCTGCAATCGCAACCCTCACAGTGCGTAACGAAGAAGGGACCACGTAACCTGCAATATCGCCACGCACCAGTGCACGACCCTCCAAGGCAGCTGTGCCAGGTGCATCAAACAATCCATCAAAAGCGGCAACACGACTCCCAGCATCGATACGATGACGCATATCAGCCAGTGCTGCCTGGTTGACCACACGCTCAGATTCAAGCCGTGAGCGCTCCGACGAATCATCCAGCGCAAATCCTGCAAGACGTGCATCAAGTTCGTCCTCTAGGGCCATAAGCTCACGCACTCGCGGACTCAATTCAGGATCAACACAATCAAACAGTGCCTGACCCACTGACACCTGCTGACCCGGACTTACAGATGCCACGGTAATTTCGCATTCACTTTCAGCGCGAATAATGGCCTCATCCGGTAGCCAGACCACGCCACGTGTCACGTTGGAATGGGGTAACGGCATCCACAAAAGCAATGCCCCAATCAGCATAGGAATACCGCTGATGAGCAATACTGGTCGGCTAGCATGCAAAGACGGATCGCGTGCAACGGCTCGAATGCCCCGACACAGTGGCACGATAATACTAGTGGTTATTGCGTAGACAGCCAGTGCCACGCCAAATAAGGGCAAGCGTTCACTGAGCCACCATGCAATCCAGAGCATAAGCCCGGTACGGTAGATCGCTGAGGCGACGCCATAGCCTAATAGCCAGCGTTGCTCGGCGTTATCACTGGAGGGTTCAGTCTGATCAGCATCGCCACTGAGCCATGCGCGCAGGCGTGTCAGCACTGCGCGACGCGACCGCATTCCCAGGTTAGGAATCTCGAGAAAATCAGCCAGCAGATAATAACCGTCAAAACGCAATAAAGGGTTACCGTTGACGAGCAAAGTGGACACACCACCAACGAGCAAGAGCGCTAGTCCAATTTCGGCAAACAAACCTGAGCTACCCGCAAACAGCAGTGCACCAAGCGCCGCAAAGGCCAGTTCAAACCCGATACCCGCTGCCGCAACTAGCATACGGTCATACTTATTTGGAAAGGCAGCGCTGGCACTGGCATCAACATAAGGTAGTGGTACCAACACCATTAAGGCTAACCCAATCTCATGCACCTCTCCACCGCATCGTTTAATAGCCAGAGCATGACCTAGCTCATGCAGGAGCTTCAACGGTGGATACAGCAGCAACATCAACAGTGCCGTTCGCGGCGAGGGAAAGTCACCAGCTGTCAACGTGGACGCCAGATTAGCGCCTCCAATCAACAACGCAATCATCCCCGCAAGCACAAGGATCAACCAAAGTACAAGAGCGGTCCGCGAAAACAACGCATCAGCAAGCGGCTTAAGCCGCGTTAACCAAGCGTCTGGATCATGAAGGGCAAAGCGAAGGAAAAGTGGATTTAAACGTCGGGCACGACGCTCTCTAGAGCGGCGTTCATGCCGACGCTCAAACAGTTGCTGCGGCGAAACACGCTGATCCACCTGCAGTAGTTCGGCCGATTGCAGGCTTGCCAACAACGCAATCCATTCATCTTGTGTGGGCGCAGATTTATCACGCTCAACCAGCACGCGTTCCCAAACCTCACGCACTGATGTATGCCCATCGAGTTGATCGATCAACGCGAAAGCGTTGCTATCCAGTCGATGAAATTCACCCGTTGCGCGACGCTGCAAAACCCACGAAGCTCGACCACGATAAACATGGCGAATAATCGACACATCATCCGCAAGACGGGGACGCACGTCGCACACGCGGTGCCAGTGTTCGCTGAACAGCCGATCTTGGTTCAACTTGACAGTCTCCACCAAAGCTCACTGAGGTGCTGCAGGAGCGTTTGCCCCCACCGACGTGCCAGACTTACACGATCTGTGTTGAGACTCGCGATACCACTCTCGCCAGGGCGTGGTGTTATGCCAGGTGGAACATCAAGCGCTGCGCGGACGCGAAAACGGCTGGCACCATCAGCACTCTCGGCAACGGGGTGAATGGCACGAACAATAAACGGCATCGCCTCACTTGGACGCGAACGCAGAGACAACGAACCTACCTGCCCTTCCTGCACTTCTCGAATGTGACGCTCATGCACCATCAGGTGGACTTCAAATCCATCCGCCCGCGCGATTTCGAACAGCGCCTCACCACGGGTCACTGGTGTGCCAATAGCGTCTGCAGGATCTCCACTGACTATCAGACCATCTATTGGCGCTCGCAGCTCAATTCTGTCTAACCTTTGACTGACCAATGCACGCAAAGCCCGCTCACGATCTAACTTGGCCCTGGCAATTGCCGTCGCCTGACGATCATAGCTGGCCATCGCGGCCCGGAATTCGGATTCAGCACTGGCGATCTCACCATCGCGTCTGGTCAATTCCAGTTCTAACTCCACGGAATCCAGACGTGCCAATAGTTGCCCAGCTGACACAGCCTCACCAGGCTTTACCACCACTTGTTCAACAAAGCCATCAAAGGGTGCGGCGATCAGCCGACGCTCACTTGGAACCAACTCGGCATCGGCAGGAACACTGTGTGGCAATGGCACCATGGCAACAAAAACCAACGCTGCCAATGACAAAACCAGCAGCAGTCGCGCGCCGTGACGCTGTGCCCCGAAACGCTGGCTAAAGAACGCGTGCATGGCGTGTCGCAAACGTGCGAATGTACCGAGTTCAGCCTCACAACGAACAGCGATCAACGGCGCTGTTACCAGTGCAACGTGTTCTAGCAAATCAAGCGTATCTGCCACAAATGGCTCGGCGTCAAGACGCTCCAGTAGCAATACACCCACAGGCTCCGCATGACGAAATAACGGCACGCTGACCAAATTGTTTCTGTCATGTCGTGAGTACAGCGCTCTATGGGCGGTCAGTACCTCGAGTCCAGCATCCGATGATGGAAAACAAACCAGTTGCTCATAGTCGATACATTCCTCCATCACTTCCGTCAACAATCTGGCCTCGTCCGAGGCAACATCAACAGTTGCTTGCTGTGAGATTGCGTTTAACGCGATTACCCCATCCTCTTGGACCAATCCAATGGCGACTCTGGTGGCAGCAAACTGCTGCTGAAGTGCACCTGCAAAGGCGTCTACCGCTCGCTCCAGATCCGTAGGTGCAAGTAATTCTGCCAACAATGCAAGTACGCTCGCTTGCTGATCAGCGAGCGATTCTGCTTTTTCGGCTCGATCCAGTACTAGCGCGTCCTTTGCCGCACCGTTAGGCACGCGCTCACCATTACCCGGCAGTGACTCAGAGTCCACGCCGGGTTGTGTCGCTTCTTGATAACGATGAGTTGCGCGCATGAATTAAACAGTAGGTTGACAGCAGTCACTAGGATTTTTGCGTCCTTTCAAGGTTTCGAAGTAACCGACCTAGGCTCTTGCAACCGTTGGTCCAATTAACCCACCGGGGCCATCAACTACTGCCGATACACGCAAACCGCACATTGCCACTGCCTAAAATGAGGGTCTGTTCACGTTTCCCAGGTCGCTCAACCAACCAACTTTTACGCGCACGTAACCCTGTGGAAACGATTTAGGGGACCAGTTGAGCTTCGTGAAATACGCGCAGAGCAAAGCACGCATAGCTTGTGTAACCTTGCTATTATCATGATATGCGGCTATTTGAATATTTAATCGGACTGAGCGCACTTTGGCTGGTGCTAGCAACGGCCAGCGCGACGACGACCGGGGCAGAATTATTGATCGTTGAACAGGATCACTGCCCGTATTGTGAGAAATTCAACCGTGAAATTGCTCAAACTTACCCCAAAACGGTTGAAGGCAGTCGAGCGCCTCTGGTGCGGCTTGATATTCACAAACCTTGGCCAAATCAGTACGGTTCGATTCATCCAGCCTCCGTTACGCCAACATTTATTTTGATTAGTGATGGCGCTGAGATCGACCGTTTAGTCGGCTACCCAGGCGATGAACATTTTTGGTTTTTAATTGGCCAAATGCTGGACAAGCTATAAATCATGGCACTTCCAAAACTCACCGATAATGCCAGCACGAGTGAAGTGGATGCGCTGCTGGTGCAAGCTCGCAAAGCCAGCGAACTACTCAAGGCCTTGTCGCATGAAACACGGTTGATAATTATCTGCTTGCTAGCCGAAGGGGAGATGTCGGTATCCGAGATTGAAAAAATTATAAAGCTGCCACAAGCCTCTGTTTCACAGCAATTGGCTCGTCTACGTTTGGATAGATTGGTGACGACACGTCGTGAGGGTCGGCTGGTTTATTACCGCATTGCCGACAGTGACGTGGCCTCTATTGTCGAATCTCTCTACGACATGTTCTGCAAACCGGTTAGACACAAACCTTAGGTCATTGCCTTATGCCACTGAACTGCTACCACACTATCTCAACACTGCTTATCGAACTGAATTGCCGTGGGTGATTCTGACTGGCTCTTACCAGCTGCAGGATTAATATGCGGGATTGTGTTGGGTGGTGCCGCGCGCTGGACGCACTTCTGCACCCTGTCCTCACTAGAACGATATTGGTACGCGGACGATAGTCGCGGTTTACGTACCTGGGTGTTGGCCAGCGCAGTTGCGCTTACCGGTACCCAGGCTATGATTGCGCTGGGTTGGCTTGACATCAGTGAAACGTTCTATCTGGACAATCGCTTAAGTTGGCTCGGTGCGATTCTTGGCGGACTATTATTCGGGTTGGGCATGGCGCTGGTCGGCACCTGTTCGTTTGGCGCATTAGTACGTTTGGGTAGTGGAAGTCTTCGCTCGCTAATAGTAGTAATAGCAATTGGACTTGCTGCCCTGACCACGCAACGTGGATTGACAGGACGATGGCGCATGTCGCAAATTGAACCTCTGGCACTGGACTTGTCAGCTTTCAGCAGTCAATCCATAGGAGATCTAATTAGCGAGTTGATCGGCTTGTCGGTATCTCCATTGGTCGCGTTAATGTTTGCCATTGCCTTGTTCTACTGGGTTTTCCGAGAACCGTCGTATCGCTGTGAAACACGCAGTATTGTAACCGGCACCATTGTAGGCCTATGCGTCTGCTTTGGCTGGTTTGCCACGAGCTATCTGGGCACACAGGTGTACAGCGTGGTGCCAGTGGAGTCTGCATCGTTTGTGCGTCCACCGGGCGATTTACTGCTCACCTTCATTGCAGCAACTCCCATTATTCCAGACTACGGTGTCGGGCTACTCCTTGGTGTTGTCGCTGGCTCCGCGCTTGTAGCGCGAGCCAGCCGCGATATGCACTGGGAGGCTTGTGATGATGCCAGAGAGTTAGGGCGTCATCTGCTTGGCGCATTTTTTATGGGAACAGGCGGTGTATTGGCAGCCGGGTGCACGGTCGGTCAGGGAATCAGTGGACTATCCACCATGGCACTATCTGCACCCATCGTGGTTATCAGCATTTACGTAGGTGCACGAACTGGTCTAGCCTGGTTAATTGAGGGACGACCTTTTGCCATGCTACATAGCGGCTAAGGCGCTGGTAGAGAGTTTAAAATCACTTTAGGCGTAGCAGTTTTTTTTGGCACAGATTTACCGCGTTATTTATTATTCAGTGCATGGCTGCATGACCCTCTGGGATTCATTTTAGGCGCGTAAGCTTGGCTATGTATTCTGCTTATCGCCAACCCGCGGTACAGTGCTTGCCAGTAGCTGTTTACAAGCCTTTTGCCGTTAGTAACCACCGCCACCAGTCACTATTTATTATCTCAGTTCGCTGACCACTGGCCGGGTCATCGCCAGTAACGCCGGGAATAACGCTAAAAGTGACACACTGCTGAGAAACAACGCAGCGCTATGCCATTCAGGCCATCCGATAGACGCCTGCACCAGTATATTAGTCTGCTGGGAAATATAGGTCGAGACCTGGCCAGTCAGTGCAATCGCCATCACGAGCCCGACAACAGTGCCTAGTAATACAAGACCGGCACAGTAACACCACAGCACACACAACACGAAGCGGCTCGGTGCACCCACCGCTCTGAGCATAGCAAGTTGACGAGCGAACAATCGTGTCACCAGGATCAGGGCTGCCAGCACACTCAATGCGACCAAAATTTGAGTCACAGAGGCCATTATTGACATGACTTGACGTACATCACCGAGCACCTTATGCAAGCGTGTGAGCACTGCACCTGGAAAAAAAGCCATAGTATCGTTGCGGCTAAATTCACTTCGTAAGCCGTAATTACCCGCTAATGAGGTAGCGCGCACCACAATTGAACTGACCCCAGGATGGTTCTTTGCATCAAACGGTGGACCCAGCTGGTTGGTGGAACCCGGTTCATGACCATTACCCAGACCGTGCAATTGCCAAACCGCTTCGATGGGAATGAGCACCGCTTTGTCCCAAGGGCTCCCCGTCGGCTGAAGCCTGCCAGTAACAGTGAACTGTTGATGGGCATGAACCAGAACACCGTCATGCTCAGCGTTAAAGTGTTCGCCTACTCTCAACGCAGATCGGGCACCAATCACGGCATCGAACGTAGATTCAAAATGTTGACCCTCCGCCAATTCCGCAGACAGGTGTTGTACCAGGGCGCTGATAGTCCCGACCATCGGTTCACCAGCGACAACATCGCCTAAGACCACGGGCGCCGCGAAATCCACAGCCTTATGATGGGTAAGCTCGTCCAGTACCGTAGACGGCAAAAGAGGTGCGGAACCGGGCTGCAAGTACACGGTGTTCAGCAGGCGATCTACTTCACTGCCGGGGGTGGTCACAATTAGGTCAAATTTTGATGCTGATTCGGCGCTGCCGACACGTAGGGCACGCTCCTGAGCTAACAACCCGACGCCTAAACCCACCGACACACCGATAACAAGAACGAACACAACATTGGTCCAGAAATAACGGCGCAATAGAGAGCTGACAAGTGGTGCTGGCCCATAACCAAACACCAGTACGGTAGCAAGAACCAAAACCGGCAACACGATTACCACGAGCAAGGATACATCCTGAGCAAATGCCGACAGTAAATCCCAGCGACTCAAGAAAAACTCCATAATACTAATCATCTAGCGCAGCGCTGGATGTGTCATCACAATGGATTATGTCTCGCCCATACTCATCAGCCTCTGGGAACTGATCCGCACCGATCTCTCGCCCATCGACAAGACGGACAATGCGATCCATATGTGCAAGCAATTGCTCGTCGTGGCTAACCACAAACAAGCTTTTGCCTGTGTCACGCACTACTGTCAATAGATCGTTGACTAGCTCATCCGCTGTTGCCCGATCAAGACTTGCTGTGGGTTCATCGGCCAGAATGATGTCAGGATCACTTGCCAATGCACGCGCCACAGCGACACGTTGCCGCTCTCCACCGGAATAGCTACGCACGGGCCGATGATAATCGCGAATACCGAGATCCATGAGCAGTGTTTGTGCTCGTTGATCGATAGCCAAACGATTTGAGCGAGGTGTAAAGCCTTTGGACAATTGCACATTTTGCAATGCGCTGAGTTCTTCGAAAAGGAGAATATCTTGAAACACCTGACCAACATGCTGCCGACGAAATTCGCCTCGTTGGCTGGAGCCAGCCTCGAGTAGGTTGTAATCATTCCACCGGATTTGTCCGGTAGCGTGTTCTGCCAGGCCGGCCAATGCGAATAACAATGTGGATTTACCTGCGCCAGATGGACCGGCTATGCCAACACATGATCCACCCTGTACGGTTAATTGATCGATAGACAGAAGTGTTCGACTGTCGGTGCCAAAAACCTGCAATTGGTCCACTACTAGGGTTAGCGACACAGCTTATGCGCCACGCCGATACGTCGCCTCAGTTAACCTCACTTTGCTGTAGAACCCATTTTCAGCATCTTTGACACCACCTAGCTGTAACACACCGTTGACGGTCATCTTCGCATTGTAAGGCAACACCTTAACGATACGCTTGGTGTACACCGCTAGAATATCGTCTGGCCAGTCTGCATCGGACTCACAAAACGGGCATACAGCCATGGGTCGCTTGGTTAGGACAAAGAATCTGGACTCAGCTTTTAACGGTGGTGCCATGTAACCTGTAACTGATAGGCGTTTTCCTTCGGAACTCAGGGCACGATCCGAAAAACTGAGGTCTTTATTATACAGATCGCGTAACAGGACGATATCGTTACTAGCAGACTCCCTGGCCAGCGTACGCAAACTAACAGTGCCGGATATCACCGCAAGCATCAGCCCACGGCGATCCAAGTCTAATACTGCCTTACTCGACCGTTGCCGCATGGTGCATCACATGGAAGATAAAATTTTGCTCTACCGTGCCATCAAACAAGTGCGCCCACGGACCCTGTGCATAGATGGCCACATCCTCTCCAGAGTGTGTCTCAGATGATCGGGGTATGAGCGCCTGTTGTATGTAGTCTGGGTCAGTGGCCTCTTCTTGAGTCAGTGCTGTTCGTGAACCTATCCATAATCCCTCACCTTCGGCCAGCTCGGCGTCGTCGCCTGTTTCGGTTTTAGCCAGTTCTTCTCTTGCCGCCGCCACTTGACCGGCAAATGTGATCTTCCAGGTGTCATCCATATTGCCATCATCAGCACTGGCTACATTGACACCTGACATTTCTTGTCCAGCTGCATGTAACCGCTCGATAGCATGTGACGTTTCATCGATCGCTTCCTGCTTGATGACAGAACCCGCACCATTAAGATACCCGACAACGGTGTACGGCAGACCATCGTCAGCCAATTCAGGTACACCGGTGTGCGTAGTACCTGCGTTATCGATGCCGTAACACAGCCCGGTAATTGGATTTCCGCGACCGCAATAACCATTGAAAGCAATAGCATGTTCGTGGTCTGCTGTCGCTATGATCAGTGTATCTTCTGTGTTGGTAAGTTCAACTGCCTTAGCCACCGCTTCGTGAAACGCAACGCCGTCTGTCACCGTGCGGTGCAAATTACCATCATGATTGGCGTGATCAACACGACCCGCTTCGACCTGTAGAAAGAACCCATCTTCGTCATTTTGCAACACAGTGATTGCGGCCATCACCATCTCAGCAAGCGACGGTTCGCCGGTTCTATCAAACTCATATTTCATGTGAGATGACTCGAACAAACCCAGAATCGGCTCTCCGGCTGACAGATCCAGTGCAGCAAACGTCTCGTCATTCCACACATACCTTGCGCCGAGTGTTGCCGCTTCCTCAATCAGATTGCGTCCGTCTGTGCGTCGACCCGTCTTATTCTCATCGTCAATGACATCATCGGGAAGGAAGTGTCGTCGACCGCCACCCAAAACAACATCAATAACCCCAGACTCTAAGCGATCAAACAACTGAGAGGCAATATCAGGCGCGGTACAGCCTTCAGGTAATTGGGAATCATCTTCATAGTTGCGATCAGCGCTGAATGCGTAGGCTGATGCTGGCGTAGCGTGAGTGATTCGCGCCGTGGAAACAATACCCACAGATTTACCTGCGTCAGCGACTATATCAACAATAGAGCTCACTTTACCCGCTTCGGCAGCCTGACAATCGCCACGTGCTACTGTGTCATTCACACCGACAACACCCGCTTTTGTCTTGATACCAGCCATCATTGCGGTTGCAGTTCCGGATGAGTCTGGAGTTTGCGCATTTGTGTTGTACGTTTTAGACAGTGCAAGATGCGGAAATGCCTCGTACGACAGTACGTTCTCTTCGCCTAACATACCATTTTGTTGACCTTGCCAAATACGGGTGGCCAGGTTAGTGCCGACGCCATTGCCATCAGCCACCAACAAAATAATATTTTTTGCCCGATTAGTGTTTGGAGTGCGCAATAACCGCTGTTGTAGCTCAGATTGCGCGTCTGTAAACCAAGGGTTCTGCTGTTGCGGTAAGTCCTGGGCTGAAGCGCTGGTGGACGACAGTGCAACAGCGATGGCTGCATGGACAATCTTCATCATGTTGAATGACACTCCGTGATGGGCTGGTAAGTTTGATTTACATAACAACTAATAGACGCTTATGACGTTCACCCAAGTATGTCAACGCTTGAAGCACGCCATGTTGAAAATTGAACTTAGCCTGTTAGTGTGATGCTGACACTGCATTATTTCATGCGTATGACGACCAGGCATGCGCTTAGCAAAATGTACACTCGAAGCACTCTACCTAAGCGTCATTACTCACGATTAAACTAGCATGTAGTTCCAGCAGAAATCTACCTGTACATGAATACTTATCAATTACCAACTTGTCACAAGCCAATGTAACCCTCAGTAACCAACACCAACCAATCATTCTCTGCCTACTCAAATTCCATAGCGCGGAAAATACGATCAGCGTTTAGTCCGGCGAGTTCATCAAATGTGTCAAGATGTGCAAAGGCTGACTGATCAATTTTGTACGCATCAATCAACGAACCACCTGTATCTAATAATTCAGCAATTTCTGAACGCATGAATTTCAGATAATCGACGGTCCAAATTTTGACCTCGGCAACCGTGGTGGGGTGCCCGTGCCCCGGCACGACAACTGTCGGTGACAGCGCTTCAAAGTGATGCCAAGATTCCAGCCAACCGACTGTATCAGTGTCTTCAAAAACAGGCAGTAGCCGCTCATGAAAAGCCATATCACCAGCAATGACTGTTTGCCTGTCTGGAATATGGACAACAATATCTCCGGGGCTATGGGCTGGACCGAGATATAACACTTCGATTTTAGTATCGCCCAGCTCAATGTCGTAACGCTCGTCAAACGTGATATCGGGCATCGATAACACAGTTCCCATTGCCTTATCCCGATTTCGCAATTGCATGCGTTGGAGAACAGTTTCACCTCTTTCAGCAATGACATCGGCAGCATCAACATGGGCTATTACCTCAGCGCCCTGCTCCTGCCAGTAGTTCATGCCTAACATGGCATGGCCCTGACCATTTTCAAGCACCACAAATTTGACGGCTTGATCGGTTATCGCTTTGATCTCCTGATGCAGTGCAGCAGCGAGCAAGTAATTGTCACCTGCATTTACAACAACAACACCTTCGCTAGTGACAATGAACGACAAATTATTATTGTGTCCAGAATTCTCGAAAGTTGGCGGCGCCGTTGCACCAATCGCTGACCACACACCATCAACCACAGCAGACGGTTTGTCAAACAACATGGACCCTACTGCCAGATCACTACGTTTGACGGGTAAGTTGGCTTGTTGCCACGCTCCAAATCCATCCTGATAATTATAAACGTGTGTGTAACCTATTCTCTGCAACGTATCAGCTGCCAATGGACTCCGACGATTAGTCCCGCAATAGACCACAATAGGTGTGGACAAATCAGGAATGGCATCACGCACCTGAAATTCCAGCCATCCCCTCACTATGTTGTGGGTACGTTTACCAGCGCTGATAATTCCACCACTACGCGCCGCCTCGTCCGGTGTTCTTACATCCAAAAACTCAAGTGATGGCGTCTTTTCGATGAGGGCGCTGAGCTTAGCGGTATCTACATGTTGAATGCGCCCCTCTAGCTGCTGCAACCAGTCTTCGCCACTGAGCAATGGCTCTGCTGCAAGACGTGTGGCGCTGAACACGCCTAAGATTGTAATAACTAGAACGTGATCTAAACGATACATAATGACTCCTAAGTCTAAACCCCCACCTGACTCACTGGCATTTTAAGTCGTTTGCTTTCCCGCTCTCCCACTGATTCTTTCTCTAAGCAGTAACTGCAGTGAATCAATGGATTGTCATACTCATTCAACAATAAATCGGTAGCCTTGGCGTGTTTTATCCACTTGACCCAGTCCCGGATAAGGGAGATGAAATGCGAGCAGCTTTAGATTCTCGTTATAAGATCGTTCTAGCAACATCTGGCGCGTAGCTGCACCAGCTACAGGGTCTAAATCTGCACTAATCAACCACTTCGGCTGCTCAAACGACAACGCAATATGTGTCAGCGCATCCCCCGCCACTAACACCGTGTTATCACCGTTATGAATTGCAAATGATGTATGACCTGGGGTGTGACCGTGCGTATCAATCGCCTCAACCCCTGCCACAACTTCGTCTCCCCAGTTGTAAAACTGAAGTTGCTCCTGCAGTCGTGGTAGCCGATTCTGTGCACCTATGACAAATGTTTTCCGATTCTCCGCCGTGCCAGAAAGCGTTTTGTCGTCCATCCAGTAGTCATACTCAAATTGATGTATATGGTGGGTTGCATTGGCGCACAGTAGCTCATCAAAATTATCCAGTACTCCCCACAGGTGATCCGGATGCGCATGTGTAAAAATGACATCTGTTACATCGAGCGGATCAATGCCCACTGTTTCGAGTTGTGTAGGCAACAGACCCGTGGTGTTCATAAAATTGGCACCCGAACCAATATCAAACAGAATTAACTTATCTTTATTGCGCAATACCGTGATATTGCAATCGGGTTGATTGATGTGCGGATCAAGCTGATAGCGGTCGAATAGACCCTGCCACTGAGACATTTCAATGCGAGTATCGTACGGCTTGCGTGGCGGTAGATCCAAGTGCCCATCCGATAACACACTTAACTCACCGCCGCTAGCCATGTGTATGGTGGGGCTAGCAGCAGCGCGAACCAATGAAGGTAGTGTCGTACTCAGAGTCGTGGTGGCCGCTAGGTACCCCAGCAATCGACGACGACTCCAATCTGGACGTACATCACGGGTGTACATGTCATCCAGCCATGTCATCCAAACATGTCAGCTGTGATTGAAGCGTACCAGCCTACAGATTCTTCATAAGTGGTTTTACGCAGTGCCGCATCTTCACCGGTTTGACTAATAAATGTAGACGTGGAGACGATCTGACCGGCGTCATCTGCTTCATACTGCGCCCCAACTTTCACGCCATTGTCAGCAGCAATGAGACTCCAGCAGGTGTTCGAGTACTTGGCCGCAAACACACGCGAGTCCAGTAAATCTCCCAAAACATTCATGGCGGCTACCTTTGCTTGGCTATTGGCAGAGAAGCCTGATTTGGGCATGGCTCCGGCAATACTAGCATCACCAATGACGTATATTTTCTCGTCCGCAGATGAACGCATTGAGTGTCCATCAACCGGACAGAATCCGCTGTCATCACTCAACCCTGCACTAACAGCAATAGCGCCAGCCTGTTGTGCCGGTATGATATTGAGAACCGCGGCTTCAAACGTATCCAGGTCAGTTTCTACGGTACCCGAATTGGCGTCCACCGACAGGATGCCACCGTGTATTTCAGGTGAAATCCACTCGATAATATCGCCATAGTGGGTTTCCCACCCCTCAGTAAACAAGCCTTGTTTAGAGAATTTCGGTTTGACATCCAGTATAGTGACCTTACTATCGGTGAACCCCTTAGACTGAATAAGATGCGCCATCATGGATGCCCGCTCGTATGGTCCTGGTGGGCAGCGGTAAGGGTTTGGTGGCGCTACCATCACAATGTTTTCACCATTTTCTAGAGCATCAAGCTTTTCTTTTAGAATTTGTGTTTGTGATCCGCCTTGCCAGGCATGAGGTGCAATTTGCGATGCCGCTTCACTGTAACCGGGTACCGATTCATATTGTATATCTATACCTGGGGCAACAACCAGTGCATCGTAGGCAAGCTTAGTTCCGTCTTCGAGCATAACCATTTGTTGGCTGCGATCTATTTCCTTTGCATAACCATTGACAATAGTAATGTCATGGTCCGCTGCCAATTTATCGTATGAATGCGTTATAGAGTCAAAATTTCTAAAATCACCCAGAAATAGATTCGAATAGAAACACGTTGTGTACTGTGTAGAGCTTTCCACCAGTGTTACATCTATTGCGCCTTTAGCGCCTTGAGACAGGTAACGGGCAGCAGTGGCTCCGCCGGCACCACCACCAATGACCACAACCTTTGGTTTAGCTTGCCCGAGCAACGTAATAGGCGTTGCTAACGCTGCCGTACCCAATCCCAATAGTGCCGTAAATTCTCGTCTCGTCAGATTCTTCATTGTTTACGCTCCTGATTTGGCCAACAATTGCAGTTAGCATCTCTTGTTGTTCGGTTATTTTCTTTACTTTTCATAGCCACGCGTACACTTAATTGTTAGCTCCTGTGTTAACACGCTGAGCTTGAAGTGCTCTCACCACACACATATTCAGTTTTAGATAGATAGAACACCAGTGCTGCTATCTCAGCGGCATTTAGCGCTTCAGCCACACTTTGCATTGTTGGATTTTTGCGCGCACCCATTTGAAATGCTAACAACATGGCGGTCAGGGTCTCAGGGGGCTTTCCATATATCATTGGAATCGAATCAGAGGCGTCGGCTGTTCGACTGTGACAAGCTATACACTCACCCGCCAGATATTCGCCATACGCATCGTCCGCTCCCAACGCCAATATCTGTTCAACTTTTTGAGTCATGTTTTCTGCCGACGCTGGTGTTGCAACCAACAACATGATAACCAGCAGCGAACTGCCAATCGACGGATTAATCCACAGTCGGTGCATCGCTTGCCTCTTCTGCATCAGGTGTGACATTTAATATCTGCGCTCTATTGATTACTTTGACTATTCCCGGTAAGCAGTTCTGCATACAAGGTTCCCCAACAATCTGATGAGTTGGTTCTTCGTCACGAGTATCACTCATAAAATTATTTTCATTAGGCAAGCGAATATCTGTGAAATTCTGATCAGATAGCTCGAATTCCTCATCCACTAGGTCATTGAGGTAAAGCAGATACGCGGTTAGTGCATAAACATCATCATCACTGAGAGACCGCGCGTTACCAAAAGGCATGGCCCGTCGGATGTAATCGTATACAGTGGACAAATACGGCCAATAGGAACCAATAGTCTTCTCAGGTCGATCATCTACTAACGAATCCTGACCACCAGCCAGTATCGGCCAACGACCTTCTCCCTCGCCAAAGACTCCATGACAGCTGGCACATTGTTCATCATAGAGTTCTCCACCGGTGATCACATCACCACTGCCACTGGGTAATCCAACACCGTCTGGTCGTATGTCAATATCCCAGGCAATGACTTCAGCATCCAGCGCTGGGCGGCCTAGATGTAACAGACCATGTTCCGGAATGGGTATATCTCGCGCAAGAGATCGTTGTTGCCCATCGCTGGTTTGTGATGTTTTTTCCGGCTTGGTCGCCGCAGGTTCGGGCAGTTGACCGCTACTGTCAATAGACGCTAGGTAAGCAATAACAGATGCCCTGTCATCCGCATTGCTTAGACCTTGATAGGCCATTTTGGTACCTGGCATATAACTCATCGGTGCTTGTAAAAATGCATCTAATTTTGCGGTGTCCCATACCGATTCGGTATCAATCGAGTTTTCAAACGCCTCTGAATAAGCATAGTTTTCAGCGCTACCTGCGGCGCGTTGCATGACGCCATTGAGATGTGGCCCAAACTGATTCTTTGCGTTGGGCCCTATGGCATGGCACGATGTACATTGCTTAAAAACAGTCGCTCCTGCGCCTAAGTCTTGTGCATATGTTGGATGTGTGTGAAAAAATACGATTACACTGAGCACAACTGGTAGTGATCGATCAATAAATTGTCGCTTCAAGCTGGCATTAGCCACAGCCACAATACGCATCAGGATACCTCCACATTCTCAGCAGAACCGTCGGCGCGAACATGCCATGTCTGAATCCCATTGTTATGGTAGATCGAATTTTCACCTCGTGCAGCCCGCAGTGCATCTTTAGTGGGTTGCAAGTTTCGTGATTCATCAATAGCACGACTTTGCAGAAACAGTTCCTGACCCTGCCAATTGAATTCATAATAAAAACGGTGCACAGACTTATTCAAACTTTCACCATCTAGACGAGCAGTGTGCCAATGACGCCCTCCATCAATGGACACGTCTACACGTTTTATACGGCCGTGACCTGACCAGGCCAAACCCGATAGAACAGTCTGACCCTGTCCGTGTGTTATCGGCGCTTGTGGACTGGGGTTGGTGATAACCGATTTAACATCCATGGTCCAGGTAAAACGACGGGCCTGACCATCTGCCAGAAGGTCAGTGTATTTGGAAGTCTCTTCACGTTGGTGCCAGGGCTGATCCCCTACCTCTATACGACGCAGCCACTTCACCCACATATTGCCTTCCCAACCAGGAACGACCAGTCGTAACGGATAACCCTGTTCAGGTCTTAGCGCTTCGCCATTCATCTTAAACGCTATCAGACAATCATCCATGGCTTTTTCCATCGGAATAGAACGCGTCATATGCGCCGCATCGCCACCTTCTGGAAGGATCCATTTCCCTTTGGGAGATACCCCGGCTTCCGCCAATACATCTCGCAGACGAACACCGGTGTACATGACGTTATGTACCATACCGTGCGTGAACTGACATCCGTTAAGCTGAGCACCACGCCACTCCATGCCGGTGTTAGCCGCACATTCAAGAAAGTACACATGATTTTCACGAGGAAACCTGCTGATATCTTCCATAGTAAATATCAATGGTGTCTTAACCAGTCCATTGATCATTAATCGATGGTCGGCTGGTGAAATGTCTGCAACGCCGCCATGATGCCGCTCAAAGCACAAACCGTTAGGTGTAATAATGCCATCCAGCTTGTGCAGCGGCGTAAAGTTCACAGAGGACTTTGCATCAGCTGTTAACCAGGCGACATCTCTACGCACGGCATCGGCTTCGTGCACAGACGGTTGCCCATAGGGTTTAGCATCTACCCCAGGTCCAAGGTACCGGTTCCAATCTTGTACCTCGGTTATCAATTTTTCAGGTGCTGTTGAAGCTGCCAAACTCGAAGTTGCTGCACCCAGACCAGTGGCAAGACCACCTAGCGCCACACTGGATTTTAATAACTGACGACGTTGGCCAGCATTCTTGTCAAGAAACTCAGCACCTGCAGTTGAACCACTGGCCTTGTTTTTAGCACGCATAACGACGCCTTTTAAATGGGTGAAATTGCTCACAGTTTATATTCACTAAATACTATGTATTATTTCGCACTGACTCTGAAACTAGGGTATTCACAATTAATCTATAACGTTAACTGCTTGATTAGGCAAAACAGATATCGTGGACTGACTGTCGAAGTACTCTTCCATTACATCGTAAATTGCCGGACCTTCGACGGCTTCATTTACCGATGCCCAACCAGCTACAACATAGCTTTTATCGGGGTCAACCGCTTCACCGGTGTCTAGATTTATCATGTTAGTGATACGAGACCCAATGGCAGACGATGGTGACACGGTATACCCCATCCCGCCTACTCGCACCATGTCGCCACCTTGTTGAAAAAAAGGATCTGGATTAAACAGGTTATCGCAGACATCTTCGAGTATCTCGTGTATCTGCGCACCAGTAAATTCCAGTCTGTACACAGCGGGGTACGTCATTGCTGTCTGTGTATAAAGATCTTCAATGGTTATGTCATCACCTGGTAACAGGGTCGTGCCCCAGCGAAATCCCGGACTGAATGCAAACTCAGCATCTCGCACAGCCATCATGCCTTCGCACAGTAAATCGTCCCATGTGCCGTTAAAATTTCCGCGCCGGTACAACAATGAATCTGTCTTACCGATCACGCGCCCCAGTTCTTCCTCATACGGAGCTCGTACCCTATCGATTTCGGCACTCATCTGGTTATCCGGAGTTATGACATCAGCAAACACCGGGATCAACTTTGACGTATGGCCAACTACTTTGCCTTGACGCACCTCCAGGTCAACACGCCCTAAGTATTTTCCGTGAGAGCCACTGGACAGTATAATTGTGGACCCCACGGTAACAGCCTCTGGTATCGCATCGTGCGTGTGCCCGGTCAGTATGACATCGATACCAGGCACGGTAGCAGCCAGTTTTCTGTCGACATCGAACCCATTGTGAGACAGTAGAACAACCACATCGGCACCCTGTGCACGCGCTGCTTTAATATTGGCAGCCAGCAATTGCGTGCGTAAACCAAATGACCAATTAGGAAACATCCAGCGCGGGTTGGCAATAGGTGTATAGGGCATTGCCTGTCCTATTACAGCCACCCTTGATTCGCCCACATCATGAAAGAGCGTACTATCAAATACGGGTTCTTCCCAGTCATTATCAACAATATTGCTAGCAAGAAACGGATAATCCAGGGCTTCAACAAGCTCTAGCAAACGCTCTTCACCCAGTGTGAATTCCCAATGACCGACCATTGCAGCAGGCGCTAGCAATCGCATGCAATCAACCATATCCTGAGCACCTGTTTTTAGTGCGGTGTAAGATCCTTGCCACGTGTCTCCACCATCGAGTAACAACACATTATTGTCACCACGCTCCGCACGAATGGCTTTCACCAGCGTTGCAGTTCGATCCAACCCACCTAGGCGGCCATAGGTACGGGCCATGTTGACATAATCCACCATGGTATGTGCGTAGGCTAAGGCACTACCCCGTTCTAGTCCGAAGTGTTTTAGAAAATCATCCCCTACTAAATGTGGAGGGATACCCGCATAATCACCAACGCCTATGTTTTCTGACGGCGGCCTAAAATACAGCGGTTTTAATTGCGCATGGATGTCAGTGATATGCAGCAGCGTCAGTTTACCGGTAGACTTAAATGACAGTAAGTCATCTTGAGACAACGACTGCTGTGCCGCTACCTTGGTCAAACTGCCGCTAAATGCTGTGGCAGCCGCCGTAACGGTTGCCATTTGCAGGAAATCGCGTCGAGAAAACATGCTCATTACTGCGTTCAGGTCCAGGTAGCGAAATAGTGACAAAACACGGGTATTGGTATTGATGCAGCAGCTTTAGTTGTACCTGTTATTGACGAACAGCTGGTGTTTCTACAGACAGACCTTCACTGCGCCACGTGGTGTAGACCTCTAGCGCCATCAAGTCATCTGAAAATGCAGCCGGGAATTCGGCACGTGTGTCACGGATGCAACCCCGAAAACGATTATGCAACGAGATGAGCTTACCTTGCTTAAGCCGATAAGTAGGAAACCCATTAACGTTGCCTTGACTGAGATGATCAGCCCGTATGTATTTGCCATTGTTCTTCTCATGACATGATGCACAGGATAGATTCAACTGACCCGTTCGCGAGTAATAAAGCTCTTGACCTTTATCCCACCACTGCTGCATATCACCTTCTGCCAGATTGACTTTGACAGGCTCACCAAGTGACTGATGCTTGATATACGCTGTTAGTGGCTTTTGACCACCCTTATCAAATGGATAAGCTTCTGCGCCCATGTTATCGACACGACATCGATTAATGCGCAGCTCAACATTGATAGGCTTGCCGGTTATCTCATCCCATTTGGGATATCTTGCGCCCACGTTAACCATGGACTGTGCCGCATCGTCATGGCATGAAGCACATGATTTACCAACGCTGCCCTCTACGGTATTCCACAGTTGTTCACCCTGCTCCACTTCTAACATACCTGGGTTTTGAAAACTGTCGGCTTCGAGTGCGCGAGTGGACTCTGTACGAAAGTGCCAACCTGAGATGACTTCCGGCAAAGGATGGCCGTCAGCGGATTGCGTGCGGGTCGTCATTTCTATTTCATCGTCTATCACGAGGCGCTCATCAACAGGACCCGACCAAGCGCCACTACTCACGAGTACTAAGACAGCACCACAAATCCCTACAACACAACCGTTGTTGCCTCTCATGCCTATGCTCCTGTTTTTTTAATGAGTAGTTGGCAACTCGAGTTGGACGTTGCTCAAACTACCGCGCGTTTTGACTGCCCCGTATCCATGGACCCAAAAGGGGTCGACACTATCTAAGGTAGTGATGAAAGCTTGTGACTAAGCGACAGCGATATCCTTAGTTGCTTCGATCACCTCACCGTCATCATCGGTCCAGCTAAATTTGAACGTACCGGCCTCACTAACCAGTGCCTTGAATTCAAAATACGGATTGGCTGAGATTGCAGGGTCCAGATCACAGGAGAACACAGGTTTTCCGTTAAACTCGCAACTGAATGCATTAATAATTTTACGCGGGATTACGTTACCTTCCTTGTCCTTACGCTGCCCTGATTCCATCTTGTGGCTGATTAAGGACTTGATGGTAATGATGTCGCCAACTGCTGCTTTTTTTGGAACCTTAATTCTTGGTTTACTTGCCATGTGTACTCTCCGTTAGCCGCCGCAGCCGCCAATTGTCACTTTTATATTGTTACTGGCTGAATGAAAAGCACCGCTACTCATTTTCGCCACAGCCACTACATTCTGAGTTTGAGCTAATCTCATGCGAGTTGATGCACTCGCTTGCCCACTGTGTGGCGTGAAATGGAATGTAGCGATCTCAGGGTTTGGGTTATCTTCAGCCAGTAGCATGACGGATACCACGTGATCGTCTTCAGTCATCGGGCTGTCCACCGACACAGCAATCGGTACGCTGTTACCGTTTTCAGCAATTTCAGGTGTTGTAAGCGTAATGACACCCGAATCAGGTGTCACACCTTTTGTAAAGGCATCAATAGCTGCGGTGACTTCATCAACGCTGGCAAAAGCTGACTGCTGACCAAAGAAAGCGGCAGTAGCCAAACCTGCTGTGCGCGTTAACAGTGTTCTGCGTTTTACATTTATCATGGTGATTCCTCGCCTATTTCAGCGTACTGAGGTAAGCAACAACATCTTCAACTTGTTGCGCCGTCAGGATAGTCTTTCCAACAAGATCTTTACGCACGTTCTTGCCAACATCAAGAGAGTAAAAACCGGGCATAACTGTGTTGTCAGTAAATACGGCTTTGGCGTTGACAACAATAGTTCTAAGCTGGGCTTGTTCCCAACGACCCGCTACCCCATCCAATGATGGGCCAACTTCGCCATGAAATAACTGATCTGCCATATCGTTATTAGCGTGGCAAGCCAGGCAATTGCCCAGTTTTCGATTAGCGAAAACCTTCCGGCCCTCTGCAGCGTTTCCCGCCTCACCAGAAACTGATGCGGCAATTCCTAAATTCTCAATGGTGATGTCACCAGGTGCCGTGATATCGGCCAATGCCGTTGTAAGGCCTGCAAGACCCAACAACACTGAACTGACAGTGGCGGGTATTTTCATCCAGTTCTCCTTGTGATTGTCGTCAGGCTGGTTGCTGCCGTACCGCCTTGTAATAACGATAGCTAGATCTGCCTCAACAATCAATAGATAAATTCATATATTTGCATATTATGTCTTGGCAGTTGTAGATACAGTGGATTTCATGCCGAGTTTTGAATCTACTAGGGCAATATCCAGAAATATTTACCCTATTTGGCACCTGACAGTCACTGAAACGCTGTCTGTGCTACCTGTGATAGGCAACCGTGTATTGGGCACATGGGTTTGTCCAGTTTGAACCGCATCGCCCAGTGTGTATGACCCATTTACTGCCTGGTTGCTTGCAATGATCACCAGAAACGCCAACGAAAAGCTCGTCAGTAGAATTGCCACTGGATCGGAATTCTTTTTCTATATTGCGAGGCATTAGAATAATACGCGGCAAGATCCAAGGCCCGAGAATGCCCCTCGTCTGCAGTTAGACCCCAATGAATAATTTACAACACTGCGAGCTATTAACTACTGCGTGAAAGAACTTGCAGCGTCTGCCCACCAGTATGTCAGGGCTATGAATAATCCAAGCTAGGCAATCGCTCACAAATGGGCTCCTTGATCATTTCGATGACTCGCTTACTAACAACATCAAAAACCTGATCAATGGATCCAGACGTAGTTACTTTGCTCCACGTGATAGATCCAGAATCTGTCATTACTTGCTTGTTCAATACTGCCACAGTGGCATCTGATGCATCACCGCATCGACTTGAAACACGTTCTTCTAGTATTTCGACAGGGGCCTGTAGCCAAATACCAACAAAAGGTATTTTTCGATCATGTGCCACCTTCTCAATAGCCTTACGTTGCTCTTGATCGAGAAAAACCGCATCGACAATAACCGATTGACCAGCATCTAGCGCCAGCTTTGCTTTTCTTAATACGCGTTGATAATTTGTGTGCGAAGTATCGGCTGTGTAAAGTTCTGCTGACAATCGTGATGTCTCATTAACACCCAGTGCAGCTTTACGTTCAGCATCGCTGCGTATCAAAATCGCACCAGGTGTACAACATATCTCGGGGGCTAGACGGGCCGACACTGTTGATTTACCGCTACCTGAGAGACCGCCCACGGCAACTAGCGCTGGTGGCTGCCTGCCAAGATAATCTAACGCCAATTCTAAATACTGTCTGGCCTCATGGCGTAATACCGCCGAGCGGCATTGACTTTGTCTTGACGCCTGCGCAGTTGTCATTGCCCGAATGCCAGCTCTACAAAAAAGAAACAATGGAAGCAAGCGCAGAGCGTTTAGATTCGCTTCATCGGAGTGCAGCAAATACTGATTGAACGCCGCATTGCACTGTAGGGCCAACCCGCGATGATCCAGATCCATTAACAGAAAAGCCAAGTCATACAATATATCCGTGGTGGCCATTCTCTCATCGAACTCAAGTGCATCGAATGGTAACGGCACCGCATGATGCATCACGATATTGCGTAAATGTAAATCACCATGACACCGCCTAACAAATCCCGATATAGCTCGCTGATTCAACAATGTTCTATATTGTTGCAATTCAGTTCTGCCCTTCACCACGAATTGATCCAACAGTGCAATGGGAAACAAACAGTCCAGATCGGTTAACTCAGTGATCAATTCAAGCACTACCTCTTCAATTCGCTGGAAGCCGTCACTGACAAATTCACTGTTCAGCGTTGCGTGGTACTTGGCAATGGATTGACCAACCTGACCAGCGATACTGCAGCTGAGCTGATTATTCTGAGCCAAGTTGTCCAGAACATCGCGCTCACGGAAGCGCTTCATATGCAATGCCCACTCAACAGGCTCACCTGAGCCGTTGATTTTTAGCCTACCGTCCGATTCGGTTGTGATAGGCACTACCTCGAGATAGATATCAGGTAATGTATCCTTATTCAGCACAAACTCGCGCTCACACAGCTTTTTCCGAGAATCAAGTGCCGACATATCCAAATATGTGTAGGTCACAGCGCGCTTTATCTTGTAGACATCCTGCCCACTCATAAAAACATGAGCGCAATGTGTACTTTTTTGTTGGATCTGATTCGAAAAAGAACAGCTGGGCGCTATCTGTCTTTCACATTGCTCACTTTTGTATCGATTTCTCTTGCTTGCTTTAGCCAGCTGTTGTTCGCCATAAGTTGCAACCTGTGAGAGAAAGTGAATCACCGCTTTCTGACTAGATTCGTTATTCATTCTAGTTTCTGCTGGCGTTTGAGTCGACATAGGCAGTGTTACTGACGAAGTCACCAATTTTGATGAATTGACTCTATATGATCTTTAATATGATGGTTAGTTCAGCCCTAGAGTTTGATACAGATCAAGACGCCACAGCACTTGAACGGCAAGCACGGATTTTCACCTGACCATAAAATACAACTGTGACAATTTCACGCTTAACATGACTTTCATAGGCACATTAAATACACAGCAATTTACGTATATAGTGCCCTTTCACACCTCACACACTAATTGATCTCATTCATGAAACCGGTCGTTTTGCTTGACCCCACCCCGCGAACTGCACAAGAGATATTCACACCTGATGCGCAGGCGCGACTCCATCGCGATTTTACTGTCATCTCACGTGGTGACACAGATATGCACACGTTCTTGCAGCAGCATCTGCCGCACGCGAGTTTCGTTATTGGCCAGCCAGCCATCGACTCAGCAATGATTGAGGCAGCCCCAAAACTACGCGCAATAATCAATGTGGAGGGTAACTTCCTTCAAAATATGGACTACAAAGCATGCTTTGCCCAGCAAGTACGGGTCCTGACCATCAGTCCGGTGTTCGCACAACCAGTTGCCGAACTCGCACTCGGCCTAACATTAGCGCTGGCTCGGGATATTCCAAACGCCCATCAATCCGTCATCGAAGGTAGAGAACGGTACGGTCTTGCAGGGAATCGCCGGGCGCGACTATTGGAGCGTAGCAACTTGGGATTTGTCGGCTTCGGAGATCTTGGCCGCGCAATACTTAACGTATTCTCAGGATTCAATTGTCAAGTTCGTATCTATGACCCTTGGCTATCACCAGAGGCGCTGCACCGAGAAGGTCTTATACCTGCCAGTCTCGATGAGGTCATGAGTAACAGCGATATCGTTCAGGTCGTTGCGTCTGTAACAGACGAAAGTACGCAGCTCATCGGTGCACGTGAGTTGGGATTGATGCGTGAAGGTGCGCTGTTCCTGTTACTCAGCCGCGCAGATGTAGTCAATTTCGATGCATTAATTCACGCTTGTCAAGCTGACCGTATACGAGCTGCTACCGATGTTTTTCCGACCGAACCACTGCCTGCTGATCACCCATTACGCTCAACACCAAATCTTATCTTGTCCGCTCATCGGGCTGGCGCTTTGTGTTCTGCATTGTTTGACATTGGCGATCGGGTGCTTGCCGACCTAACGCTAATGGCATGCGGTCTGCCACCTCAAAATTGTAAGCGTGCTGAGCCAGAGTTGGTTAGCAGGATGCGCAGTAAACCTGTTGACAGAAGTTAACGGCAATTTAAACCAAGCGAGGAATTGCCACACAGACTAGTGGCCACAGAATGAATGAATGTGTAAAACCGCCATAGTTGATATACGCAGAACTTTTACGACTTCCAACCCATCGGGCCCCAATAGCAGACTGTGCACGTTGAGTAAACGCATTGTAGTTGGTGAACAGTGTCTTTTTTTTTAGTGGCTTCGTACCCTAGAACTGGTGTATTTTTTAGTGTATTAACCATTCTCTATTAGATTCTGTATTGTTTACGAAAATTGATTTCTATCAATTATAAAAATTGTCATTCACGATATTTATTACCCAATACAGCGCTACTAATGACCGAGTTTCCAACGAACGTCTGGTTAATCTGCAACGCTACATCAGAGCCACGTGATAGAAAACGGCATAACAGAATTATTTCGGTAATGAACAATAAATATAAAATTGAACAGGTCGATGAATCACCGTACTTATATGTTGAAAGAACCTGCTCAATAGAAACAGATGATAAATTCCACGCTATCAATAAAGCGTTAAGTGATGTATTAGCATTTACAAAAGAGCAGCGATTTATCGATTTGGGACACGCACTATCGGTTTACTACAGCTATCAGCCAGCCATCATGGTACTTAGAGCAGGCTTTTTCATAACCCTAGCTGACGTAGAAAAAGCCAGCAAGAACATACACGCAGATGTCACACCGACAGGCAAAGTGCTCAAAGCAATTCATTGTGGGTCGTATAGAAATCTCACTGACACTTACACAGATATGGCCGCATATATGAAATCAGAGGGAATAACGATCAACTCGCCATCTTGGGAGGTCTACCTAAACAGTCCAGAGACCACCGCGGAAGAGAACCTAAAAACAGAAATATCCATCTGTATCGCTTAACCACTGTTACATCATGTTACACACGGACTAACAGTTGGCTGACTAGAGAGCGGAACAGCATGTCTTCGTGTTTGGACACAATGAATTGGACAGGTTCGAAGTGCAGCACAACTATTCAAGGCATTGACACAATAATCGGTCTTTAGATTGATGCTATACGTGAAATACGGTGTTTGTTAAAATCTAGACCGACAACACCCTCGCTCAACGCACCGACGTTTCAAAAACCAGGGCAATACGACGTGACCAAAAATACAGTATAGCCAACGCCACTGTGCCTGTCACAGCAGCAGATGCCAGAACCTGCGACAAGGCAGACCAATTCAGCACCTGATTACCCACCACAAGAACTGACAGCACTAACAATACTACGGAAAACGTTGCACGACCGGCCAAACTCAGCACAGAAAGAAATGTGGCCCGCTGTGCGCTCGGAACATGGGGCGCAATTGCGCCAAGCATTGGCCCATGCACCAAAGACATGGAGAAGTTTCGAAACATCACGAGAATCAGCAAAGCCGGATGCAATAACAGCGACAGACCAGCAACAATAACCAGTTGAATGGAAACACTTACGAGCAACAGAGCACGTATACCAACTTTATCAATCAGCCTTTGGCTAACAGCCGCACCTACAGCACCCCCAAACATTGAGATACTTATAACCACACCCGATACCATCGGCGCAGAGCCTGTTGCCAGCCACCCTGTTATAGCACTTTCACCTAATAGCTTTAGATAAGGCTGGTAGAACTCATAGGGAACGTGCTCAAGTGAATATCCAGTGATGTAAAATGCCAGTATCCAGCCCAATAGCGGATGGGTAAAGTGACCCAGCGTATCGCGCATTTGCACGATAAACCCAGTCGCATGTGCATCGTCCTCTACTGTCGGCTCCATGTAATTGACGCACACAACAACCGATACCATTGCAGCGAACAGCGCCACAACATACGCCAAGCGTAAATCAACCATGCCCAGACCACCACCCACAAGGCACGAACAGGCCAGGGCCGTCATGCTCCATTTCTGCGCAACCGTTTCACGCTCCGTGTATTCGTTTTCTCGACCCAAAGTACTCAATGAATCATATAACAAGGCGCTATCGCTGCCGGATTGGAACGCGATACCAGCTGCTAACAACACTTGCGCCACTAACAAAAAAGCAAAGGCCTCTGCCACCACAAACGTAGCACAGGCCAATACGCTCATGATGGAGGCTACAATCAGAGTGGGCCGACGACCAAAACGATCGGAGCAATACCCGGAAGGTACCTCCAGAACGAAGACCGAAAAATAGTAGGCCGAGCCCAATAGAATGGCATCGTTGAGGGGAATTCGCTCAAGAAAGAATAGAAAGAACACCGGCAGCCATGGCAACACGCTACTGGCGGCCTTGTGGTACTGAAACAGTTTTAGATTGCGCTCCAGACCTAAATGTGTTTCGGACATATAGATTGAGATCCTTCGCTACTTTTAACTTGCAGTAATGTCAATACTGTACCGCGAATTAAATAACGCGGCGACAGCGACTAGCTTACAACACCAGATCTTTTCATGACTGCACGATAGCGGTGCTTAATGACTTCATGGGGTCTGTGTCAGCCACCAGCTACAAGTTAGCACTCTGCCGACTAAGCACTAAGCACTAAGCACTAAGCACTAAGCACTAAGCACCAGGCACCAGGCACCAGGCACCAGACGATTATCGCGTGCAACAAGGTCGTGTGCAGTGATGTATCGTCACGACTAGTTACCATCGAGGTCATCGGGTCATCGGGTCATCGGGTCATCGGGTCATCGGGTCATCGGCCGATGATCGTATGGACCCCGTTCAATGGCGCCGCCTTAACCTCGATGCTCAATCAACCGGTGACGGCTCTACTAAGCTCAACACCTGCAATTAGGGCAAAAGTGCGTTAGCAACTCCCAGCACCTCTGCCTTTAGATCAGCCGCTTCATGAAAAGCCTTGAAAGACTGTACTTCTGGACTTTGCGACGAGCGAAACAGGTCGAGCAAGTGCCCATAGGCCAGTGGCTGGTAAATTAGCTCAGCGGTGACCGAATACTCGCCGTTGTCTGGTAGCGCCACCCGATACTGCAGTGAATCGCCACCTGCATCGAAGTCAATATCCGTGGTCGCTGCACCCGCCACTGCAATTTCAGTGGGTGCCGAGGCTTTATCAAGGCCAACTGGCAACAGTCGATTGTCTTTTCGATAATCTATCGCCCGCACTAATGAATGCGTGACACCACCGCTATTGTCATTCATCACGGCCTCGTACACTTGCACCTGCTCTGGCGATGTAATTACGTCATAGTGTGATTCAACAGCCATCGGATCGAGATCGGAATCGACACCAACAATACTGCCGTCATCGTTCAGACGACCCGATTCAAACAGTATCTGACCTTGAGCGTTTCGAACGACAAAATGTACAAACACGCGCCGCGAAATAAAACCACTGGGTAACTTGTGGCCAGACCCATGGGTAATATCCAATGTTGCTACGAGCTCATCAGCTTCACGAGTCAGCGATCGAATGGACACCGACGCAGAGCTTTGCATAAATGCCCGACTACGTTCTATAGCGCGATCAAACGACTCAGCAGGTACCAAGATACCCAGCTCTTGCCGATTATCTCGCAACATGGCCTGCATGACCGTGTTAGCACCGACGAAGGTATGGCGGGCAAAATTCTCACGCGGAACACCACCGCCACGAGTTGCCAGTTGAACAGCGCCGGGTACCTGTGGCATGTGGCAATCTTGACACCGTTGTTCCTCGGCACTACCGGGCACCGCGTAGGCGCTGTTACGCCACTCGGTAAAGATCATCTGCTCGGGAAAGAACGCTGCGCCCTCACCGTCCACAAAACTACCCTGCGCATCCACGACCGGCGTACGAAGATCATGACAAGCACCGCAACTGGCTGAAGTACTCAGGTGCGCTCCAAGCTGAGGATTGAATTGAGCCTGGGCTTGCATCACCGCACCAACTGGGTCACTGTACTGACCGTAGGCTGGACGCTCAGAACGACTGGCAACCTCAGCCACTGAAAAATTGCCCGAGGTACCTTCAGGCGTCCCCAGTTTGCCATCGTCTTCTACCTGATGGCACAGCGTGCAACTGACACCATCCATGGCACGATCATGGTAAGGGTTGGTCGCTGAGAGCACACCGTCTGGACCGAGTATCGATTGCGGCTGCGCGTCTTTAGTAGAGGCATCACTGGCCATCGGCACATGACACACTGAGCAGGTTTGATTAAGTTCACCGCTAATGGTTGGGTTCAATTCCAGTTCATACGCAACCTTGGCAATCCAGTATGGATCACGTGCTGAATTGGCCATCAGGCTGGCTGACCAGTCATCCACAATCGACACATCATTGCCTGCTTCATCGCTCAAGTTATTGTGACATGTAGAACATTCGGCTGCGCCCGAATAACGCGCGGAGCGAAAGGCATCGTTGTGTGGTGTCAGTGGCAGTGTGCTGGCATCTGACACAGGCGCTAAGAGTTCAGAGTTGGTGTTACCGACGCGCACACCACTGTCACCGCAGGCACTTAGCGCTATAAACAGCACCCCTGTAAGTATGCTTCGGCAACCGAATAGGTTGCGATACAGCTGAGCAACGCCAGACACAATACGTATGGGGAGTTGATCAAGACTCGGCAAATCCACTCCGGGCAGACTCTCAGACACGACCCATCCGACCCATCCGACCCATCCGACCCACGATTCGTCGCCACCCGATCAATGTTGCTGCGATGACCAACCACCCATACCCCAGCGTACCACCTCCAGTACTGACCAATGGCGTGTCAGTCGCACCACCGCCACCTGTAGTCGTGCTACCAGTACTTCCATCAGAATTTCCATCGGTATTCCCGCCAGTGTTTCCATCGGTATTTCCGCCGGTGTTTCCACCTGTCTCGCCACTCGTCTCACCACCTGTCTCACCAACGAAGCGGATACGACGTATATCGTTGGTTACGATGCTGGCGTAGTACAGTGCGCCATCGGCGCCAGTAGTGATTTGGGTCAGCGGTGGTACCTCAGTGGCAAAATCTGTGGACTGCACGTTAGCGCGGTCACTGATATCAACATAGCGCATCCAGCCTTGTACAAAATCTGCGTAAAAGAGCTTGCCTTGGTAGTTTGCTGGGAATTGTGAACCGGTGTAGAAGTCGCCAGCCATCGCTGCGGCTCCACCATTCCAAGGCCAGCTTACTAAGGGTTCGGCAATGACATCACTTGACTGGTAATACGACTGACACAGCGCCAGGTCCTCAAAGAATGGACTTCGTTGTCTTATGCTAGTGGCGGTGGCACCCAGGTAACAGGGCCAGCCAAAATTCTGATTAAAACCGCCATTAATTTCTTCAAAGTACTCAAAACCAACATCGCCAACAAAGGGCTCACCGGTCTCCGGGTGAATGGCCAGGCTGTACGGGTTACGTAAGCCATGTGCAATAACCTTTGAACGGTTGCTTTGTGGATTACCATCAAAATGTGGATTGCTCGCTAAGCCACCGCCGGTCTGGGCATCGATGCGAAAAATTTTGCCACGCATACTGTCAATATCCAGAGACATAAATGAGAGTTCTTCCACACTCTGATAACTCGCCCCATCCCCATTGGTCACATACAAACTGCCATCTGGCGCAAACGCCACTGCACCGACGGTGTGCGACAGTTCGTCAGCTGGCAGACAATCCTGCGTTGGGTTACCAATCGGACCACATGACGGAATGCGCGTATCAAAGCGACCTTCTGGTTCACCGATATTGTCAAAAGTGCTGTTACTACCCATCAGTATCCGTTCGCTACCCGGCAGTGCCACATTGAAATTTTTTGTGGCGTCAGCGGTGTAGCGAACCAGACGGGCGACTCGGTTCCCACTGCCATCTTGACGACCGGGACCGGTGAAGCCATTGGTTACCAATTCAGGTGGGTCAAACGCATAGAGCACGTAAACATACGGGGTAGCCGGAAATTGCGGGTGCAATGCCAAATCCATCATACCGCGATCAACTCGGTCGTTCACTATGTCACTGATGTCCAAAAAGGGTTCAGCTAACACCGTACCATTCACAGCAACCCTGATGATTCCTGCTTTCTCGCTCAAAAAAACCCGCCCAGTGTCGGCAAACTCGAAACCTGTAACCTGACCGGGAATCGCACTGATAAAGGCTTCATCAACAAAACCTTCGGGTAGAACGATGGCAGAGCCAATTGCAGGTATACCCAAACCAATCGTGATGGCAATAGCAGGCATTAGGCCAGCGAGCGGTACACGGGTTGAGGAGCACGCGCGCAAGACTGTGCTCGGATCACTTGTAGATCCGTGGTGATTCAAATTGCTGCGACGGAAAATGTCAATAAAGGAGGTCAAGGTCGGCATATAACAGGGTCAATGATTATCGTTGGTAATATCCAGCTAGCGGATATTTTCGCACATCACAGGTAGCCAGAACGTGCAACTGCCTGGGTTCAGTGCAAGAATTCGCACTGTTCTACTCAGAATGGCAAATTAGGAGAAAAATGTACGCTACGCACGATCGGTATTATTCCCGCACCGTAGTATCAGACATCGGCTAATAGCGCGTTTTTTGTAGTCCCACCTGCTGAGGGGCACGCGCCCAGCTTCGACTCGTAGCCCGGATAATCGTTCGAACCGGTAAACGCATTAAGAATCACTGAGGCTGGCTAAAAATCGCAATCTGCATGAGAAACCTCCATCAATCACCTGCACTGACTCTGCCGGGGATATTGAGAGAAACCTCTGCGAATTACCTGCATTGACACTGCCAAGCAAATGGGCAAAGGACAGAGAATTTCCCGGCACCGCCCAAACAGCGGCTGAATTCATGGTCGTTGTCGTTCTGAGTCAGCCTTAAGCTCGTTAGCACTCGAGCAGAATCGGGCAGTATCGGGCGCTATTGGATGCTATCGGGCGCTGTACCAATCTGTGCTTGCTCACCCATCACACATTCTCGCCAGTGTGGGGCCTCTGGCAGTAGAAAAAGAAATTGGGTGGCTACCGAGGCAACAATTGCGCCCGCACTTCCAAAATCACAGGGAGCGGACTGCTAATTGATAGTTTTGTACCGTGCGATAGCTACAATAGTTACGTTGATTACTGTAAGCGTGTCGTCCGCTAATTCTGTAGCGTGCAATTGTCGCAATTGAAAATGAGTAAACCCCTTGTGATGTGGCAGTGCCCTCGAACAATACGCGTCTATTATTCTCGTAGAGCACAATACCCGGTGGGAGAACACCACTAAATTCTAACCGGTACTCATAACTACCGACGTGCCAATCATTATCAAAATAAAGCCTCACTTGATCAGCATATTCCTGATTCAAAACAGGACGACTCAGGGAAATACGATCAAATCGTGGACCATCATAATATTGACAGTCTGTGTACTCGAAATACACGTGGTCACAACCACTAGCCCCTAACAGAGCGACCAGCGCAAAAGCCATCGTTTTTACTCGCAAACCTATACTAATGTTCTTCACCATCGAAACCCGTTTAGACGAGACCGCTCTTCACGTTACGTCATCGTGTTTAACGCCATTCCATCAATTTTATTGCGAACACAGTTGAGCCATGTATTTCACCGTCGAACGCGTGCTCCGGCCCAACTTATTGGGCCATCCTCTATTAAACATAATTTTGAACACGCATCAAGGGTGATTTCGATACTTGGGTAGACCCTCGTGTGGCCGCCACGCGGTGGCTGCAGGCCTATGGGAATGTAATGCAGTGCACCGCGTGGACCAATGACATACAAATATTTTTGCAGCGAACGCGATAGATTATGATGCGATCATAATTGTGCAAAATCAAAGATCTTCTGCGCACTAGATTGAATAATGGGTGTCAACAGTGTTATTGCTGTTTGAGGTTACCAATGACAATGACCCAT